>NZ_JBHXRG010000015.1:0-65505 GCF_042716995.1 Nocardia sp. NPDC058640 | reverse complement strand
TCCTTGCCCCTCCGGCCGGCGGGGGGGTGGGTTGCCCCCCGCCCCGGGTGGGGGGTGGTTTTTTTGCCCCCCATGAAAAAAAATGGGGCCCCCACCCCGGGACACAAGGGGGCGCAAACCCCGCGGCGCCAGCCGCCAAAAAATTCAGGCTGCGGGGCCGGGGTTGCGCTCTACCGACGAGATGTGGTTCTCCTGCGCGATCATTCCCCAGCGACTGGCGGTCAGCCGCAGGCTGGGTAGATCGCTGAGCGACAGCACCACTTCGTAGGTGCGCTCGTATCCGGTATGCGAGATGCGCCAGTGCCCGTCGTCGCAGCGGACGTAGGCGTCGGTGTAGAAAGCGGCGCCGCGCAGGCACATGTTGTGTTCGGGGATGATCACCGTGTCGGCCAGATACCAGGTACCCGTGGCGGTATCGCCGTCGACATCGATCTCGGGGTGATCGCAGCGGTGTTCGGTGATCACGTGCGGTCCGAGGGTGTTGCGCAGGAAGGCCAAGAAGGCCTCGCGCGACTCGAACTGCAGGTATTCGCTGTAGGTGGCGGTCGCCTCGGGGATCAACGTGTCGGCGAACTCGTCCCACGACTTGGTGTCCAGGGTGCGCAGATAGCGGAACTTCAGCCTGCTGATCGCGATGAGATCGTCGGGATGATCCGGCGGTCGCGGCGGCGGCGGAGGTAACTGCTCGTCTTCCGGTGGCGTCGACTCCATCCATGCCTCCCCCGAGTCCAGCCCGGCGACCAACGGCTCGTCGTCACCGGGAAGCAACGGAGCAGGGCCGATCCACGCGGGCGCGACAACCTCGTCGACGTGCACGTTCGGAGTTTCGGGACCCTGATCCATCCCTCCACGATCCCACCGAAAACGGCGCGCCGCCGGATCTGTATCAGATCGCTATCACTGCCGACACCGGAGTGTGACCTCCGGCGTCGGCCGTGACAGGTGTCTGAGCTACCCGATGGTGAAGCAGGTGCGGCAGAAATCCTCACCGAATTCCGACAGGCGCAGGCTCTTGCGCACGATCTTCGGCGCGCGCCCCGCCTTCTTCAACGCCTGCTCGACCACGGGCTGTACTTCCAGCACCATGTACCGGCTCAACACCACCGGATCGTCGGAGGTCAGCGTCAGACCCAGTCGATTGAGGTTGATCAGATACGACCGCGCGCGATCGGGGTACCGCACGCCGGCCTGCTCGGGCACCGAGGTCAGGTCGCCCTGCACCAGCTCCGAGCCGATGCCCAGCGGGCGGTTGGTGCGCACGTCGACCGACGGTTGTGGGCCGTTCAGGGCCATGAACCGCAGGATGCGGGCCTCGTCGGGGGCGACCTCGTCGAGGATGCGGTCGTAGGCCGGGTGGACGTCTTCGGTGAAGTACACGTCGGCCGAACGGGCCAGCAGGGCGTCGCCGCGCCGCCGCAGCTCGTCGGTGGTGGCCGAACGCAGGTACGGGCCCACGGTGATGGCCTGCTGGGACGCCCCGTTGGGCGTGGGGACATAGCTGACGATCTCGCGCACCGACCCCTCGGTGACACCGAGTGCGCTGCGCGCGATGGAACGCAACGCGTTGCCGGTGCGCTCGGCGATATCGGCCGAGGATTCCCCGTCCAAGGCCGCCTGGGCCAGTTCCTTGGTCACTTCATAGGTGGTGCCCACCGCCCACTGGCTGCCGCGCACCGCGGTGCCTGCGGCCAATCCGGCGGCGCGGAACACGCCACGGATCAACCGTGCTTCGTTGCTGATCTGTCGCTGCTCGACATCTGAGCTGCGCTCGACGGCGCGGGTACCGGCACGGGCCAGGTCCTGACCGGTCCTGTCGTCTGTCACGTCCTACTCCGAAATCTCGCCAGTGAACAAAGCTGCTGCCACCCGCACGCCCCCTGTGCGTGTCAGTTGTGGCCTGTCACGAAATGTGGTGATGGTCATTGTTCCCGACTCGCCACCGCGAGTACGCCATTGCGGACAGGTTCTGTGACTGATGTCTCAGACACTACCCTGTGTGCTGGCACACGACGAATGGACCCGGTTCCCTATCTCACAGTAGGGTCACCTCGCCGCGGGGGTGATAAATTTTGGTTCTCGGTGAGGCGGTGGTCACCGGGTATCGGCAGGAGGGCGCGTCGTGTTGGAGAGTGTGTTCGGGTTACACCCGACACTCCTGCTAGAAGTTGTGACCATTCCTCTTTTCACAGGAATTATCGGTTACATCACCAACTGGTCCGGCATTTTGATGCTGTTCCAGCCGATTCAATTCCACGGCGTCCGACTGCCGGGCCTGCGCGCGATCTTCCCTTACCTGCCCAAGCGGATCCAGGTATTGCCGCTGCTCAGCTACGACGGCCGGATCGGCTGGCAGGGCATCGTGCCCTCGCGCGCCGACAAGATGGCCAGCATCGCGGTCGACAAGGGACTGTCCAAGCTGGGCAGTGTTTCCGACTTCTATCGCGAACTGGACCCGGAGAAGCTGGCCGAACATCTGGCCGAGGTGGCCGACGCGCAGATCCGCGACATCGTCGAGGTGATCCTGCGCCGCGAACACCCGCAGCTCTGGTACAACCTGCCCGTCGGCGTGCGCGAGATGATCCATGAGCGGGTGCGCTCACAACTGCCGGAGATCTTGCGCGACTTGACCATCGAGCTCGGCGCCAACATCGACCAGCTGCTGGACGTGAAGCAGATGGTGATCCGCTACTTCCAGGCCCGACCGCAACTGCTCAACCAGCTGTTCCAGGTGCTTGGCGCCAAGGAGCTGCGGTTCATGCAGAACTTCGGCTTCTACTTCGGCGCCCCCTGTGGCCTGCTGTTGGTGCTGGCGCTGCACGTCACGTCACTGTCGCCGCTGGTGGTACTGCCGATCGGCGGGATCATCATCGGCTGGGTGGTGAACTGGATCGGCATCAACATGATCTTCGCGCCCGCCACCCCGAAGTGGTGGTGCCCGTGGCGGCAGGGTCTGTTGATCAAGCGTCAGCCCGAAATCACCGCCGGCTACGCGGCTTTGGTGTCTACCCAGGTTGTCACCGTGGCCAATATCGGCGACGAACTGCTCAACGGCCCGCGCTCGGACCGCACGCTGCAGATGCTCGAGGACACGTTGCGCCCCGCCGCCGACCGGGCACTCGGTCCCGCGCGGCCCGCAGTGAAGTTCATGCTCGGCAGTCGCGAATACGACACGCTGCAAACAACTCTCACCGCCCAGGCGATGACGATCGCGCCGCTGGCGTTCGCCGACCCGGAGTTCAACGCCCAACAGGGCAGGCAGGTCAACGAATACATCGCCCGACAAATGTCCGCACTCTCGCCGCATGACTTCGTCGACATGTTGCGTTCTGCGATCAAACAGGACGAATGGCTCCTTTTTGTCCATGGCGGAGCGCTGGGGCTGCTCGCCGGATACGCTCATATCCTGGTCTTCGGAACAGGAGTAGCCACTACATGGATGTAGACGACGGAACCCCGTCCACCGACATGGTGCGACGCCAGGTACCGCCGCTGCACGTCTCCGGCGAAAAGCGCGGCCTGCGGCCCGTCTCCCCGGCGAAGACGGTGCGCGCGGCCACCGGCGTGGCCCGAGTCGCGCTGACCGCGGCCTCGGGCATGACGCTGTGGACACTGGACACCGCGCTCGGGGTCACCGTCACGGTGCTGCGCGGCAGCCTCGCGGGCCAACCGCCCAACGAGGTGCTCGCCGACGCGGAAACCGAAGTGCGCGACCGACTTCGACACGCACTCGGCTTGCCGACCAGCACCGAACAGCACGGCGACGGCGGCATGCCGACCCTGCGCGAACAGGGCGCTGAACTGCTTCGACTGTCCGCCAGCACGCACGCCGCACAGCCCGACACCCATCCCGCCTACGCGGGCATCCTCGCCGAGATCACCCCCGACGAGGCACGGATCCTGCGATTCCTGCACGTCGACGGTGCGCAGCCGTCCATCGACGTGCGCACCGGCCGACAGCGAGCCTTCGGCGGCGAGCGGTTGATCACCGGGCTGACGATGCTGGGCGAACACGCGGGACTGCGGTTTCCGAACCGGGTGCCGCAATACCTGCCCAACCTGCGCAGGCTCGGCCTGATCGAGTCCACCCGCGACCCCGTCGGCAACCCGCACCGCTACCAGGTCATCGAGGCCCAGGAGCAGGTGCGAGAAGCGTTGAAGCGCCCCGGTTTCGGCACGAAGGTGAGCTACCGCAGCATCCTGCTCACCGAATTCGGCGCCGATTTCGTCCAGACTTGTTTACCCGTGGTCATCAACGAAGGCCGCGAAACAGCGACTTAGTTTTCGCCCAGTTCCGCCAGTTCCATCCAGCGCTCTTCGGCGGCTTCCTTCTCCGCGACGACCTGCTTCAGCTCGGCACCGAGCTTGACCAGCTTGTCCGAGTCCGACACCGCTTCGGCCAGGGCCTTGTGGAGTTTCTGTTCGCGCTCGTCGAGCTTGGCGATGCTGCGTTCGACCTTCGACAGTTCCTTGCGGGCGGCGCGACGGTCCGACGAATCCGTCGATCCCCCACCGGTTTTCGCGGTCAGCGGCTTGGTGTTGCCCGCCATGGCGGCACGCTTGGTGAGGTAGCTGTCGATGCCGCCGGGCAGGTTGGTGAGTTTGGTGTCGCCGAACAGGGCCCAGGTGGAGTCACAGATGCGTTCGACCAGGTAGCGGTCGTGGCTGATGACCACCAGCGTGCCCGCCCAGTTGTCGAGCAGGTCTTCCAGCTGCTGCAGGGTGTCGATGTCCAGGTCGTTGGTCGGCTCGTCGAGCAGCAACACATTGGGTTCGGCCATCAGGATGCGGGTGAGCTGCAGGCGGCGGCGTTCACCACCGGACAGGTCGCCGACCGGGGTGCGCTGGCGGGCGGGGGTGAACCCGAGCCGTTCGGCCAGCTGACCGGCGGAGATCTCCTTGTCGCCCAGCATGATTCGCTGCGCGACCTGCTGCACGGCCTCGAGCACCCGCATGTCGGTGGGCAGGTCGTCCAGTTCCTGACGCAGCCAACCGATCTGCACGGTCTGACCCTGGATCCGCTTGCCCGACGCGGGCTCGGTCTCCCCGGCCAGCGCGCGCAGCAGGGTGGTCTTGCCCGACCCGTTGACACCGACCAGACCGACCCGTTCGCCCGGCGCCAGACGCCAGGTGAGGTCGTCGACCAGGACCCGGCCGTCGGGGGTGGTGAGCGTGGCGTCTTCGAGTTCGATCACCACGCGGCCCAGCCGCTTGCGCGCGAACGCGGCCAGCGAGACCGAGTCACGCGGCGCGGGCACATCGGCGATCAGGGCCTCGGCGGCCTCCACGCGGTAGCGCGGCTTGGAGGTGCGGGCCTTGGCGCCGCGACGCAACCAGGCCAGTTCCTTGCGGGCCAGGTTCTGGCGGCGCGCTTCGGAGGCGTCGGTCTGCCGGGCACGCTCGGCGCGGGCGAAGATCCAGTCGCCGTAGCCACCCTCGTAGACCTCGACCTTGCCGCCCACGACCTCCCAGGTGCGGTTAGCGACGGTGTCGAGGAACCAGCGATCGTGGGTGACCACGACCAGTGCGGTGCGCCGGGCGACCAGGTGTTGGGCCAGCCACTGCACACCCTCGATGTCGAGGTGGTTGGTGGGCTCGTCCAGGACCAGCAGGTCCAGGTCGCGCACCAGTGCGGCGGCCAGGGCGACGCGGCGGCGTTCGCCACCGGAAAGATTGGTGACCAGGGTGTCCAGGCCCAGATCGGCGATGCCGATGCCTTCCAGGATCGAGCGCACACGCGAATCGGCGGCCCACTGGTGGTCGGCGATGTCAGCGGTCGACAGGTCGTCGGACAGCCCGGCGAACACGATCGAACCGATGCTCGCGCCCTCGGGCAGCACGCCGCGCTGGGTGACCACGGCCATCCGCAGCCCGCCCACCCGGCTGACTCGACCCTTGTCCGGCGGTTCCAGTCCGGTCAGGACCTCGAGCAGCGTGGTCTTACCGCCACCGTTGAGCCCCACCACCCCGATCCGTTCCCCCGCGTGAATACCGAGGGAGACGTCATCCAGCAAAGGCTTCACGCCAAAGCTCTTGGAGACCTGTTCCAGGTTGATCAGGTTGGACATATAGGAAGCTCGCCTGTTCCGCCTCCCCGCGACTGTGGGCCGGACTCGGGCGCGGGGAGGCGGGCGGCGGCGGCTGACGATGGATCGCAGGAGCATGTCCATACAAGATCTATTGGTCTCGATCATAGAGGACCGTGCCCCGACCTCCCCGACCGCGCCGCTGGCCGGGGTCGATGTGCGTGATCAGCGCACATCGACGCCGCGACCCGTGTGCCCGTGGTTCAGCGCATCGGCGTGGCCGGTACGACCTCGCCGCTGTCGATCATCGCCTGCAGTTCCTCTGCCGACACGTTCAGGACCTTGACCTCGGACCGCGGGCCGCCCTGCTTCATCTCCTGGAAGGAGACCTCGCCGTCCTTGGTGATGGTGACGCTGTGGCCCTCGGGCGCGGTGCCCGGCTTCGCCTCCATGGTGCCGACCTTCATCTCCTGGAAGTCGACGTCGCCTTCGGCAACCACGGTCGTGCTGTGCTCCTGCGGGGCATCGTCGTTGGCCCAGGCGGCACCGGGAACCGCGACGGCGGCGATCGCTGCGGCGCCGATGGCGGCCATGCCGACGCGACGACGGACGGTGCTGGTGGTGAGGGTCTTACGCATATCCATTTGCTCCTTCGGTTTCGCCGGAAGCCTTGATTGCTTCGACGAACACCAACTTAGGGAGCCGATTTTCAGAACCGGTTGGTTCCTTCTGAGGGTTTGGTTAGGAGATATCGAGCACCCGAGCGCCCGATACCGGCCCGCTCGCGGTGCGCACACTGCGGCACACGCCCGCGCCCGCCAGTTCCGCGGCGACGCCGATCGCGGCTTCCTCGGATTCGCACAGGAACGCGCAGGTGGGGCCCGATCCCGAGACCAGCCCGGCCAGCGCGCCCGCGCCGACGCCCGCGCGCAGCGTGCGGCGCAGTTCGGGTTTCAGCGACAAGGCCGCGGCCTGCAGGTCGTTTCCCAGCAGCGGGGCGAGCGTGCGCGGGTCGCCCGCGGCCAGGGCCTGCATGAGTTTCTGGGGGTCACCAAGGCGCGGCGGGTCACCTTCGGCGCGCAGTCGGTCCAGTTCGCGGAAGACCGACGGTGTCGACAGCCCTTCCTTGGCCAGCGCGAGCACCCAGTGAAAGGTATTGCGCGACAACACCGGAAGCAACCGTTCGCCGCGACCCGTGCCAAGGGCGGTGCCACCATGCAGCGAGAACGGGACGTCGCTGCCCAGTTCGGCGGCGATGCTGGACAGTTCGTCGCGCGACAACCCCAGGTCCCACAGTTCGTTCAGCCCGACCAGCGCGGCGGCGGCGTCGGCACTGCCGCCGGCCATCCCGCCGGCCACCGGGATGCCCTTGGTGATGGCGATCTCGACCAGCGGAGCGCGGCCGGCCAGGTGTGCCAGGCGGACCGCGGCCTTCCAGACCAGGTTGGTGCGGTCGGTGGGTACCTCGGCGGCGCCTTCGCCGGTGACCTTCACGGTCAGCGAGGCCGCCGGCGCCAGGCGCAGGTCGTCGGCCAGCGACAATGCCTGGAACACGGTGGTGAGATCGTGATACCCATCCGGACGCAGATCAGCGACTCCGAGATGCAGGTTCACCTTCGACGGAGCTCGCACGACGACCGGGCTGGGCACAACTGACAACACAGTTGCCAAGCGTAATCGGTTATACCGACTAGTACGCACGTCGAACGCGGACCGTCCAGCGAAGGGGTTGCGCGCAATACCCATGGGGGGTATGTTCGTGCAGGACAGGGACATACCCCTGGACCGTATGTTCGAACAGCGAAGGAGTCGGCCATGGCCACCACTACCTACACCGTCACGGGGATGACCTGCGGACATTGCGTGAGCTCGGTCAAGGAGGAGATCGGCAAGATCGACGGCGTCACCAGCGTGGACGTCGACCTCGCCACCGGTCTCGTGCGCGTGGACAGCGCGAATGAGCTGGCCGACACCGAGGTGGCCGCCGCGGTCGACGAAGCCGGTTACGCACTGAGCGCCTGACCGCCAGGCACGAATCCCGGGCTGCTGGGCGGGACTGCGCGACCCGCCCAGTAGCGAGCCCGGCCGACGCGCCGCAGTGGCCGCGTCCACGTTCACCGGGGGTTCACCCTGCTCGCGACGCGCAACGAATCATCCACAGCGTCATCCACATTCATACACAGGCACGCCAAGGCTCGAATTCCCTGGCGCGACCGGGAGCACTACGCGCGGAACATGATCAAGTAGGAACGCTGCGAAAACCGGTTATCCACAATTGCTTTCACAGGGTGTGCCCGAGCAGCGTCGATGAACGGCCGGTGTACTGCGGGTTCCCGTGTGGGAGCCCATGATTGAGCTAGGTAGTGGCCGCCAGCCGCACGAACGCGGCGGTATCCAATGTCTCGCCACGAGCAGTCGGATCGATACCGGCCGCCACGAGTCGACGCTCGGCCTCCGCAGGCGTGCCCGCCCAGCCGGAAAGCGCTGCCCGCAACGTCTTTCGACGCTGCGCGAATGCCGCGTCGATCACCTCGAACACCCGCCGACGATGCGCCTCGTCGATCGGCCACGGCGGTTCGACGTACCGGTCGATGCGCACCAGACCCGATTCCACGCGCGGCACCGGCCAGAAAACCTGCGTGCCCACGTGCCCCGCGCGCTTGACCTTGCCGAAGAAACCGGCCTTGACACTGGGCACCCCGTACACCTTGTTGCCCGGTTCGGCGGCCAGCCGATCGGCCACCTCCGCCTGCACCATCACCAGCGACACCATCACGCTGGGCAACGTCGCCAGCAGGTGCAACAGCACCGGCACTGCCACGTTGTACGGCAGGTTCGCCACCAGCGCGGTGGGCATCGCGGGCAACTGCTCGGGGCGCACCCGCAGCGCGTCGGCCTCGACGACCTTCAGGTTGCCCACCAGATCCGGCGCGCGATCGGCGACGGTCTCGGGCAGGTAGTTGGCCAGCACCGGGTCGATTTCCACCGCGATCACCTGGTCGACCACGTCCAGCAACGCCAGCGTCAGCGAGCCCAGACCCGGTCCGACCTCGAGCACGGTGTCTTTCGCGCCGACGCCCGCCGCGGACACGATGCGACGCACGGTATTGCCGTCGTGCACGAAGTTCTGTCCGAGCTGCTTGGTAGGTCGAACGCCGAAGCGTTCGGCCAGTGTCCGCACCTCGACGGGACCGAGCAGTGCGGCACTACCTCGCGCGGACTTCTGTGGTTCGGACACTGCTAGAACCTACCAACCTCGTCGATCGGGCAGCTCAGCGCTGTGTCGGGGTGGCGTTCACGCGGGCGAGGAAGGCGTCGATGGCGGCGAGTTGGTTCGGCGAGGCCGAGCCGTGCTGGCCGTTTCCGGTGACCACCTGCTGGTCGACGCCGTTGGCCGCGAGCTGGGCGACCAGTGCGGCGTGCAGCGGCGACGGCACGACCATGTCGGTGACGTTCATCGACAGCAGGATCGGGGCGTCGTACCCGCTGGTCGGCAGCATCATGTAGGCCGCGAGCGGGTCGCGCAGCGGGGCCAGCGAGCGCGCGAGCAGCTGCGAGGAGGTCACGCCCTTGGTCGAGACGAAGATTTCGTCGAGGCACTGGCCTCCCGCGGCGTCGACGATTTCCTTGCCGCGCGGCGTCAGGTAGGAGTCGATGTCGAGCTCGGGCTTGGTGGCGCGCAGGCCGGCCAGGATGCTGACCACGAACGAGGTGGTGGCGCTGGACATGCCGGGGATCGCCGGGGTGGTGGGGCCCAGCAGCGGCAGGATCTTCTCCACGTCCGAGGCCGGGTCGATCGCGGCGACACCACGGAAGTCCAGCTCAGGGGCGTATTCGGCCTGCACGTGCGCCGCGCTCATCGCCGCGTGCCCGCCCTGCGAGACGCCGATCGCGCTCCAGGTGCTCGACAGGTCGGGGTTGGCGGCGCGGGCCGCACGGACCAGATCGATGGTCGCGGTGGCCTCGCTGCGGACCTCGAGGTAGGGGTGCGGGCCGGTGTCGAAACGGCCGAGACCCAGGTAGTCGGGGCTGACCACGGCGTAGCCCTGGTCGACCAGACGCTTCAGCAGCCGGTCCTCCGCCGCGCGGTACTGCGGCAGGCCACCCAGTTCCGGGTCGGCCTGGCCGCCGCAGCCGGGGCCCGAGCCCGAGGTGCCGTGGGCGTAGGCCACCACGGGCCAGCCGCCTTCGGGGGCGTCGCCTGCGGGCAGGAACATCGCGCCGCTGGCTTTGCGCTGCGCGCCCGCCGAGTCGGTCATCCAGTATTCGACCGAAGATCCCCGATCGAGGCCGTGGAAGCCGGGGGCTTCGGCCTGCACCGAGATCAGGGAGCCGGGCGCTTCGGCGGTGGCAGGCGCGAAGCCCGCCGCCGCCATCGTGCTCGCTGCCAGCGTGGCGACGACGGTCGCCCGGATCGGGTTCTTCAGCACAGTCGACAGTCTCTCTACCAGGCGATCAAGATCCTGGACGAGTGTACAGTTCCGCCGCTGTTCTGGACCCGAATGCCGCGGATCCTGAGCTTGGATAATTACCGCTGCGGCGGGGTGGCGTTGATTCGCTCGATGAAGCTGTCGAGCGCGGTCCACATCTCCGGCGTGAGGGTGGTGTGCTGGCCGAAACCGGTCACCGTCTCGAAGTCCACACCGCCGACCGCGAACTGCGCGATCAGCGCGGCGTGCAGCGGCGACGGCACTACGGTGTCGGTCACGTTGACCAGCAACAGGATCGGGCGGTCGTAGCCCGAGGTAGGCAGGGTCATGTACTGCGCGAGCGCGCCGCGCAACGGGCCGTCCGACAGCGACCGGGAGAACAGGTCGCCGAGGCCGAGGCCCTTCACATCGGTGACGATCTCGTCGATGCACTGGCCGCCTGCCGCGTCGAGGACCTCTCTGCCCTTGGGCGTGAGATACGAATCGACCTGTGCCTCAGGGTGCGTGGCGCGCAGACCTGCCAGGATGCTCACGGTGAAACCGGTGAGACCCGCGGTGCCCTCCATCGCCGGAATGCCAGGGCCCAGCAGCGGCAGCACCTTCTCCACATCCGAGGCCGGGTCGACCGCGGCGGTGCCACGGAAGTCCAGCTCGGGCGCGTAGCTCGCCTGCACCGACGCGGTGCTCAGCGCGGCGTGCCCGCCCTGCGAGGCGCCCACCGCACTCCAGGTGCGGGACAGGTCGGGGTTGGCGGCGCGGGCGGCGCGCACGAGGTCGATCGTGGCCGTGGCCTCGCTGGCGACCTCGAGGTACGGGTGCGGGCCGGTGTCGTAACGGCCCAGGCCCAGGTAATCGGGAGCGACCACGGCGAAACCCTGGTCGACCAGGCGCTGGATCAGCTCGTCCTCGGCGGCCCGGTTGGCAGGCAGCGGGGCGATATCGGGATCGGCCTGGCCACCGCAGCCGGGACCCGACCCCATGGTGCCGTGGTCGTAGGCGATGATCGGCCAGCCGGTGGCGGGCGCGTCACCCTCGGGCAGGAACAGCGCGCCGCTGACCGGGCGTTCGGCACCCGACGAATCGGTGGTCGTGTACTCGATGACCGAGCCGCCGAGTCCGTGATGCCAGTCCGCGGCCTGCGGTTCCGTGGCGATCAGGGCGCCCGGCACCGCCGACGCGGGCGCAAAGGTGGCGGTCACCAGCGCGGCAGCGGTGAGTGTGGCCGCAAGGGCAGCACGGTTCATGGTTTTCGGCATCTGGGTGACCTTTCGGGCCTATCGGCACAACAACCTGGACGACCGTACAGGAGCAATTTTAAGAAAGTCGGCCGCTCGCAACACTTCGGCAATCTTCGAAAACGGCACTTGCGCAGTAGGTATATCGGCATTTCGTGGAGGATCGAAATTCTTAGTAACGCTGGCAAATTGTGAGCCGACTCGCAAAGCCGCAGTCTAGTGAGCTCGGGCGAGAACCCTTCTCGACAACCGTCCGAACCCTCAGCCGCGCGCCCGATTCAGGAAGTCGTCGACCGCTGACCACATGGCTGGATTCAAATCGCAGTGGTTGCCCGTTCCGAGCACGGGCGTGTAGTTGACGCCGCCCGCGGTGAACTGGGCTGCGAGCGCCGCGTGCAACGGCGAGGGCACCGTGCGGTCAGTGACGTTGACCAGCAACAGGATCGGCGCGTCGTAACCACTGGTCGGCACCGTCATGTACTCCGCCATCGCCGACCGCATCGGTTCCTCGCCCAGCGGCTTCGCCAACAACTGCCCCAACGTCAGGCCGGCCACCCGCGCGTCGATGTCGTCCTGGCACATCGTGCCGATCTCCTCGACCACCTGCTGACCGAGCGGACTGAGAAAGCTGTCCACCTGCGCATCCGGTCGCGACGCCCGCATCCCGGCCAGAATGCTGGCCGAGAACCCGAGAATCCCACCACCGAGCTGATCCGGATTACCGGGAACCAGCAATTGCGCGACCTTCTCCACATCCGATTCCGGGTCGATCGCGATGGTCCCGCGGAAATCCAACTCCGGCGCGTAACTCGCCTGCCGATGCCCGGTCCCCAACGCCGCCTGCCCACCCTGCGACATCCCCGCCGCCACCCACACCGGCGACAGATCCGACCGCACCGAGCGGGCCGCGCGCAGCAGGTCGATGGTGGCGGTGGCCTCGGTGTCGATGTCGAGATAGGGATGCGGGCCGGTATCGAAGCGACCCAGGCCCAGATAATCCGGCGCGACGACGGCGAAGCCCTTGTTCACCGCGCGGTGCAAGAACTCGTCCTGCGTCACCGGCCATGCCGTGCCGCCTTCATTCGACATCCCGCCGCAGCCCGACGCGAGCCCAGTGGTGCCGTGGTCCCACGCGACGATCGGCCATCCGCCCGCCGGGGCCTGGCCCGCGGGCAGGAACAACGCACCGCTGGCGGGCTGCGAAACCCCGCCGACGCCGTGCGTCCAGTAGTCGATGATCTGGGTTTCGCCCATTCCGCGGAACCCGTCGGCCTGCTCGACGCCGATCACGGATCCGGGGGTGTCGGCGTGCGCGACGGTTGTCTGGCCGCCGAGCGCGATCCCCGCCGTCAACGCCCCAGCAATAGCCGCCCGCCACGCCCGCATCGCAACCACCCGTCGACTCGTCCACGAGCCGAGCCCACCGCACGAGCACAGCGAACCCGGCGAAACCCAAGCAACCTAACGCGGGGACGCTGTTCCGCGACTCCAGGCGATCAGCGTGTCGTCGGGCAGTTCAACTTTGCGCGGCAGAGTCGGTTATCAGCTCAGGCCGAGGCGGCCGGTGCAAGCCGGCCAGGCGCCCCAACCCTGGCGAGCGCGGGTTACCTCCGCGATCGCGATCTGCTCTTCGCGGGTGGCCAGGTCGGCGCGGGGGGCGTACTTCAGACCGCCCTGGCGGGCCCACGTGCTCTCGTCGAACTGGATGCCGCCGTAGTAGCCGTTGCCGGTGTTGATCGCCCAGTTGCCGGTGGACTCGCACTGCGCCAGCGCGTCCCACACGGCACCGTCGCGGACCGGCGGGACCTCGGTGCCTGGCTTGGCGCCCTTGCGGATCGTCTTGGGTTGCGCGGGGGTGAGCACGTTCGAATTGACCTGCACGCGAGAGTCTTCCGCGCCGTTGACGATCTTCACCGCGAAGGTCGCCTCGTGCAGACCGGGCGCGCCCGGGTGCTCGACCACGGTGCGGCTCATGTTCATGGTGACGTCCTCGATCACCGTTTCGGCGGGGTCGAGGGGCAGGGTCTCGGTGCGGTGTTCGGTGCGCTGCCGGGTGACCACGACCTGCATGCCCTCGGCGAGCCGGGTGTCGGCAGCGGGGCTGGTGAAGTCCTCGTCCTTCAGGGGAACGCCTGCGGCGGTGAGGAATTCGCCGATGGTCGCGGCGGCGAGGCGCACGTCGATCGGGTCGTTGGCGCCGTCGACCAGCGAGATGTTGTGCGGGGTGTACACGCTGAGCGCGGCACCGTCCAGGGGCAGCTTCTCGGTGCGGGTGGGCACCACGTGGGTGTCGGCGGGGATCTGCATCGCCACCAGGGCGTCGCCGGCGGTGGCGCCGGTGGTCCACACCTTGCGTTCGATACCGTCGATGATCACCGTGATCTCGCGACCGCGGTTGTAGGTGATGGTCGCGCCGTCGCCGACCTTGGCGTTCGCGGCGGGGATCACCTCGTCGTGCTCGCCGACCTCATAGCCCGCGTCGGCCAGGATGGCGCGCACATCGCGGGACATGGTGGTGAGCTCGGTGCGCTCGCCGTCGATGACGATCGCGACCGTCTTGTGGTTCACAATCGCAAGCGAGGCGCCGACGAGCAGAATCAGCAGCATGGCCGCCACCGCTGCGAACAGCAGCGGTGAACGTGACGAGTTGATTCGTGCGAAAGCTGACATGGTTACAGAACGATAACGACAGGTTGCCCACTAGACAACACCAACCGGTCCGATCAGCGGGACAGCAGATCACGATTCGGCATAGACGCCGCTGGTAGATAACGACCCCAGCGCCGAATTGTGAGCCGAAACACGTTTAGTGTCCAGCCCCCTTCCGACCGGACGAAACGGACTACCGAATTCGGTAGAGCCTGCGTGCGTTCGCGGTGGTGATCTCGGCCAGCTCGGACGGGTCCTGCTCGCGCACTTCCGCCAGCGCGCGCACGGTGTACGGCAGGCAGTACGACTCGTTCGGCGCCCCGCGATACGGGTGCGGGGTCAGGTAGGGAGCGTCGGTTTCGACCAGGATCTGATCGTTCGGCACCAGCTTCGCCGCCTCGCGCAGTTCGTGCGCGTTCTTGAAACTCACGGTGCCCGAGAAACTGAGCACGTACCCCTCGGCCACGCAGGCCTGCGCCATCGTGGCGTCGGAGGAGAAGCAGTGGAAGATCACCGTGTCGGGCGCGCCCTCGTCCAGCAGCACCGTGAGCAGGTCGTGGTCGGCTTCGCGGTTGTGGATCATCAGCGGTTTGCGCACGCGTTTGGCCAGGTCGATGTGCCAGCGGAAACCCTCGATCTGGGTTTCGATATCGGCGCAACCGTCGAGCTTGCCGGGCCAGTAGTAGTCGAGACCGGTCTCGCCGATCGCGACCACGCGGGGGTCGGTGGCGAGGTATTCGAGCTCGGCCTTGGCCTTGTCGTCGAGGGCGTTGGCTCGGGTCGGATGCAATGCGACGGCGGCGTACACCCGCGGATCCCACTGCGCGGCCTGCACGGCCCACTGCGCGGCGGCCAGATCGTCGGCGACGGTCACCACATGGCCCACACCAGCCGAGGCGGCGCGATCCACGATGGCCGTCGTCGACGCGGCATCGGTTGCGCCACAGGCATCCAGGTGGGTGTGTGCGTCGATCAGCGGCGCGAGCGGCGGAGGGACGGGCGGAGCCGGACGATTCGTGTTTGCCACCCGCATTACAGTAATGGGCATCATGAGTGCAGCCGAAGGCGCCGAGGCGCCCGCCTTCTACGTCACCACGGCCATCGCGTACCCGAACGGTGCGCCGCATATCGGCCACGCGTACGAGTACATCTCCACCGACGCGATCGCCCGCTTCAAGCGACTCGACGGTTACGACGTGTTCTTCCTGACCGGCACCGACGAGCACGGTCAGAAGATGCAGCAGACCGCCGCCACCGAGGGCATCGGAGTGCAGGAGCTCGCCGCGCGCAACTCCGACGTATTCGAGGCGATGGACAAGGCCCTGGACATCTCGTTCGACCGCTTCATCCGCACCACCGACGAGGACCACCGCGCGGCCAGCGTCGCCATCTGGGAGAAAATGCTCGCCAACGGCGACATCTACCTGGGCAACTACTCCGGCTGGTACTCCGTGCGCGACGAGGCCTTCTACAACGAAGACGAAACCACGCTGCTGCCCGACGGCACCCGCGAGTCCACCGAGACCAAGACCCCGGTCACCTGGACCGAGGAGTCGAACTACTTCTTCAAGTTGTCGAAGTACCAGGACAAGCTGCTGGCCCTGTACGAGGACCGCCCCGAGTTCATCGCGCCGTCCACCCGGCGCAACGAGATCGTCAGCTACGTCAAGGCCGGCCTGCGCGACCTGTCGATCTCGCGCACCACCTTCGACTGGGGCATTCCGGTGCCCGGCGAACCCGAGCACGTGATGTACGTGTGGGTCGACGCGCTCACCAATTACCTGACCGGCGTTGGCTTTCCGAACACCGACTCCGCGTCGTTCGAGAAGTTCTGGCCCGCCAGTCTGCACATCATCGGCAAGGACATCACCCGTTTCCACACGGTGTACTGGCCCGCGTTCCTGATGTCGGCGGGCATCGAACTGCCGGACCGGGTGTTCGTGCACGGGTTCCTGTACAACAAGGGCGAGAAGATGTCGAAGTCCACGGGCAACGTCGTCGACCCGCTCTCGCTGGTGAACACCTACGGCCTGGACCAGGTGCGTTTCTTCCTGCTGCGCGAGATCTCCTACGGCCAGGACGGCAGCTACAGCAACGACGCCATCGCCGGCCGCATCAACGCCGACCTGGCCAACGAGTTCGGCAACCTGGTCCAGCGCAGCCTGACCATGGTCAACAAGAACTGCGACGCCAAGTCCCCCACCCCCGGCGAGTTCACCGACGAGGACCGCGCCCTGCTCGACCGCGCGAACGCCCTGCTGGACAAGTGCCGCGCCGAATTCGACGTCCAGCAAATGCATCTCGCCCTGGAAGCCATCTGGCTCACCCTCGGCGAAACCAACCGCTACTTCTCCGCCAACGCCCCCTGGGCCCTGCGCAAATCCGGCACCGAAGAAGACCTGGCCCGCATGGCCACCGTCCTCTACGTCACCCTGGAAGTAATCCGCATCGTCGCCATCCTGGTCCAACCGGTCATGCCAGGCTCCGCCGCCAAAATCCTGGACCTCCTCGCCCAGGAAGGCCGCACCTTCGCGGACATCGCGACTCCCCTAGCCCCCGGCCTGGACCTCCCCACCCCAGAACCCATCTTCCCCCGCTACCTCGAGCCCAAGGAATAGTTGGACGAATGATCACCACGCTCTCAGCGTGGGATTTCGGACAAATCACCGCACTGAGAGCGTGGTGATCGACTGTCCAGCTGGGGCTCAGGCCTCGGAGCGGGCGGCCAGGACTGCGTCGTAGAGGTCGCGGCGGGAGGCGCCGCGACCTGCGGAGACTTCGGCGCAGGCGTCTTTGAGGCGCATTCCGCTGGCCACCAAAGTTTCGACCTCGTCGACTAATTCGTGGGGTTCGGCCGAAACCGGTTGGGAGCCTTCGAGAACCACGGTGATCTCACCTCTGGCGCCGTTGGCGGACCAGGCGGCGAGTTCGCCGAGGGTGCCACGGACTACTTCCTCGTAGGTTTTGGTGAGTTCGCGGCAGATGGCGGCGCGGCGGTCGGGGCCGAGGACCGCGACGGCGTCGGCCATGCAGTCGGCCAGGCGGTGGGGGGCTTCGAAGAAGACCACGGCGCGTTGTTCGGATGCCAAGGTGCGGAACCACTCTCGGCGTTGGCCGCCCTTGCGGGGGGCGAAACCGTCGAAGCAGAAACGTTCTACCGGCAGGCCGGACAGGGCCAGCGCTGTGGTGACGGCGGAAGGGCCGGGCAGGCACGTGACGGGGAGGTTGCGTTCCACCGCCGCGGCGACCAGACGGTACCCGGGGTCGCTCACCGACGGCATACCCGCGTCGGTCACCAGCAGGACGGTCAGCCCGCTTTCGATGTCGTCGAGCAGGGCGGGGATGCGGGCGGTTTCGACATGGTCGTAGAAGCTGACGATGCGGCCGGTGATCTCCACGCCCAACGACTTCGCCAGTGACTTCGTGCGGCGGGTGTCCTCGGCGGCGACCACGTCGGCTGAACCGAGCGCGTCGCGCAGTCGCTGAGACGCGTCGCCGATGTCGCCCATCGGGGTTGCCGCTAAGACCAACACAGTGTTGTCCCGCCTTTCCGGTGTTGTGGGCCGCAGGCGAGCGGCAGGTCATGCCCGACCATTCTGTCAGGTCGCGGGGGTGCGGCGATCGACCGCATGTGACGGGGACCAGGGGTTGCGGTGTCGAGTCGGACTTCGTCGGTGGCACCGCCTACGATCGGGGCGTGATCCCGGTGACCGATGAGCGCGCGATGCCCCCGTCGCGACCGGCGCCTGCGTTGGTCAGTCCCGCACCGCTGCGCCCGGCCCCCGATTTCGGACCGTGGGACACCGCGCGCGGCTGGGTGGTCACCGCCGTGCTCACGTTCGTCGCCGCGCTCACACGGTTCGTGAACCTGAACTATCCCACCGACGCGCGCACTCCCGTCTTCGACGAAAAGCATTACGCCCCACAGGCTTGGCAGATGGTCACCAACGGCGGCGTGGAGGACAACCCCGCGTACGGCCTGGTCGTGCACCCGCCGGTCGGCAAGCAGTTCATCGCGATCAGCGAGGCGATGTTCGGTTACAACGCGTGGGGCTGGCGCGGCACCGCGGCGCTGGCGGGCACGATCCTGGTGCTGTTGGTGATCCGGATCGTGCGTCGCATGGCCCGGTCCACGCTGATCGGCGCGTTCGCGGGCGTGCTGCTCATCGCCGAGAGTCTGACGTTCGTCTCCTCGCGGATCGGCATGCTCGACATCTTCATGTCGCTGCTGGTCACCGCCGCGTTCGGCTGTTTGATCGTGGACCGAGACGACGTCCGACAACGCATGGCCCGCGCCGATCTGGCCGGGCGTGTCGGCATCTCGGAGTGGGGACCGCGGCTGGGCGTGCGCTGGTGGCGGTTCGGCGCGGGCGTGCTGCTGGGTCTGGCGTGCGGCACGAAGTGGTCGGGCATCTACTACATCATGTTCTTCGGCCTGATGAGCGTGGCTTTCGATGTCAGCGCGCGGCGCGCGTACGGGGTGCGCAGGCCGTGGGTGGGCACGATGGTGCGCGATGTCGGGCCCGCGCTGTATGCGCTGGTGGTGGTTCCGCTGGTGGTGTACCTGTCGTCGTATTGGGCGTGGTTCGCCAGCGAGAGCGGGGTGTATCGGTACGCGGTGGGCAACCAGGTCGGCAGCGGCGGGGTGTTCTCGTTCGTGCCCGGCGCGTTGCGTTCGCTGTGGTACTACCAGGGCGAAACCCTGGACTTCCATTCCAGTCTCACCAATTCCGCGGGCAACCATCACCCGTGGGAATCCAAGCCGTGGACCTGGCCGATGGGCCTGCGCCCGATGCTGTACTACTACGCCGACGGCACGGTCACCGGCTGCGGCGAAGCGCAGTGTGTGAAGGCCGTGATGGCGGTGGGCACGCCCGCGCTGTGGTGGCTGGCGCTGCCGTTGATCGGCTGGATGGTGTGGCGCGCGGTCGTGCGGCGGGACTGGCGGTACGCGGCGATCCTGGTCGGGTACGGCGCCGGTCTGCTGCCGTGGTTCCTGACCCTGGACCGGCAGATGTACTTCTTCTACGCCGTGGTGCTCGCGCCGTTCCTGGTGATGGGGATGGCGTTGGCACTGGGTGACATTCTCGGGTCGGCCAGGCCTGCCGGGATACCGCGCAGTCCGACGGGCACCTATTTACCGGCGCCGGTAAACGAGCGGTACGCGCTCGGATTGCTGATCGTGAGCATCTATCTGGGCTTGGTGATCGCGAATTTCGTGTGGTTGTGGCCGATTCTGACCGGTCAGGCGATCACGCCACAGAACTGGCAAGACCACTTGTGGCTCCCCAGCTGGCGTTAAGAATCCAGCGCACGGTTCACGAACTCGATCGCGTCCTCGTCGTGGAGGCCGAGTCGACGGATCGTTGCCACGTAACCGACGGCGGCGCGGCTGGCGATGTCACGGGTGGGATCCCCTGACGAAGCGATGAAAGATCCTTGGCGGCCACGGGTTTCGAGGACGCCGTCGGCTTCGAGTTCGCGGTAGGCGCGGGCGACGGTGTTGGGGGCGATGCCCAGATCCGCGGCCAACGCGCGCACGGTGGGGATCTTGGTGCCCGCGGTGAGCGTGCCCGCGCGGACCTGTTCGATCACCGCCATCCGCAGTTGCTCATAGGGCGGCTGGGTGGTGTCGGTGGACAGCTCGACGTGGAACATCACACCTCGTCTCGGGACAGCGGGCAGGACATGCAGCGGGGGCCGCCGCGGCCGGAGCCCAGTTCGGAACCGCTGATCGTGAGCACCTCGATACCGGCCTCCCGCAGTCGCGAATTGGTCATCTCGTTGCGTTCGTAGGCCACCACCACACCCGGCGCGAGCGCGAGGGTGTTGTTGCCATCGTCCCACTGTTCGCGTTCGGCGTCGGGTCCGTCGCGGCCGGTGTCGATCACCCTCAGTTTCGGGATGTCCATGGCCTTCGCCGCGGCGGGCAGGAACGGTTCGGGGCCGCTGATGCTGATGCGCTCGAGATCGCCGCGACCGGTGAAACCTTCTTCGCGGCGAATAGTGAACGCCTGCAAGGTGTCTCGCACGCCGGGGTACATCACCACCGCGTCGGTGTCGACCATCGTGCAGACGGTATCGAGGTGCATGGTCGCGCGATTCTGGGCGATCGGCACCACCAGCACGGTGTGGGCGAGACCGTCGTCGAACAGGCTGCGCGCCAACGCTTCCGCGCCAGCGGGTGTCGTGCGCTCGCCGACCCCCACGGCCACAACACCTTTCGACAGCAACAGCACGTCACCGCCCTCGATCGGCGCGGTGTGCGACTGGTACGCCCTTTTGACACCGAGGAATCGGGGATGGAACGCGTAAATCAGGTCGGTGAGGGCGGTTTCGCGAGTGCGGGCAGGCAGCGCCAGCGAGGTGATCGCGACCTTCGGGCCGACCCAGAACGAGGAGTCGCGCGTGAACAACAGATTCGGCAGCGGATCGATGACGAAATCGCCGCCGTGATGCATCCGCCGCACCAGCGAGGTGGTGTTCACGCCGTCGGGCAGTTCATCGAAAGTCATTCCCGCCATGAGGATTTCGGCCAGCGCCGGGGCATCGAACTTGCGCAGTTCGGCGGCGAGCTGGTCGGCCAGGTCGTGACCGAGCCTGCGAGCGTCGACCGCCGCCGAGATGCCCTGAATCCTGGCCGCCCCACTGGCACTGAGGGTTTCGGTCAGCAGATCTGCCAGTAACAGCACTTCCACGCCGCGCTCACGCAGTACGGTGGCGAAGGCGTCATGTTCTTCCTGTGCGCGTTCGACCCAGGGGATGCCGTCGAAAAGTAGCTGGTCGTTGTTGCTCGGGGTGAGTCGGCGCAGCTCAGCGCCGGGACGGTGGAGTAGCACCGTGCGCAGTGCGCCGACCTCGGACGTGACGGCCAGAGGTGAGTCGGGGGTGGTTCCCATCTGCAAAATGTAATCCGGGAACAGCGCGTCGGCATGTTCGACCCGCAGGCGTCGGCATGAGTGACCCGTGAAGTGCGCGCCCCGGTCCGCCCATTTTTCGTACACGACACGAATACCTGAAGTATTGTTGAGGTGGAAGTGGGAGGAGTTACATGATGACGACGGCCGATTGGCAAACGAAGGAGCTGACCCCCGGGCAGCTATCCGATCGTAGTGGAGTTGCAGTGTCCGCGTTGCACTTCTACGAACGCGAAGGTCTCATATCGAGCCGTCGAACCAGCGGCAACCAACGTCGATATTCGCGCGAAACGCTGCGCCGGGTCGCGTTCATCCGCATCTCACAGCGCGTGGGCATCCCACTCAGCGAGATCCGTTCGGCACTGGACCGCCTCCCCGAAGGCCGCACCCCCACCCGTCGCGACTGGGAGAACCTGTCCACGACCTGGCGCGAGGATCTCGACGACCGCATCACCCAGTTGGTGCGCCTGCGCGACAACCTGACCGGCTGCATCGGCTGCGGTTGCCTGTCGCTGGGCTCGTGCAAACTGGTCAACGAACACGACCGACTCGGCGCGGAAGGCCCCGGCGCGCGCGTGCTCGACGTGCACGTGAACTGCCCGCCCAAATCCGGCTGCGTCTAGATGTTGTCGGACACCTCGGGCATCATCGCGGTATGACTTCTCTGGACGCCTCGGCGAAGACCCTGCTCGAACTGCACGTTCCGGGAAACCCGGTGGTGTTGCCGACCGTATGGGACGCGTGGTCGGCCGATATCGCTGTGGCCGCTGGGTTTTCGGGTCTGACGCTGGGCAGTCATCCGGTCGCGGACTCGATCGGCCGCACCGACGGTGAAGGCATGACCTTCGACGAACTGCTCACCCGCGTCGCCCAGGTCACCGCTTCGGTGCAGGTTCCGGTCTCGGTCGACATCGAATCCGGCTACGGTCTCGAGCCGCTGCAGCTCATCGACGGCCTGCTCGCCGCGGGCGCGGTCGGTCTCAATATCGAAGACACCGTCCACAGCCAAGGCAAGCGCCTGCGTTCCCCGCAGGAACACGCCGACCTGGTCCGCGGCCTGCGCGAAGCCGCCGACGCGGCCGACGTGCACGTAGTGATCAACGCCCGCACCGACCTGTTCCTCCGTCAAGACGGCGACGCCTCCGACCGCGTCGACCGCGCCATCGCCCGCCTCGCCCTGGCCGCCGAAGCAGGCGCCGACGTCCTCTACCCGGTAGGCCGCCACCCCGACGCCGACCTACGCCGCCTCGCCACCGAACTCCCCCGCCCGATCAACGCCATAGCCCAACCCAACACCCCCACCAAGTCCCACCTAGCCGACCTCGGCGTAGCCCGCATCAGCTTCGGCCCATTCCTCCAACGGACACTGGGCGCCGAAGCGACCACCCTGCTGGCCGCCTGGAAGTAGACCTACCGACCCCCACCTGAGCTGGACAGTCGATCACCACGCTCTCAGTGCGGTGATTTGTCCGAAATCCCTCGCTGAGAGCGTGGTGATCACACGTCCAGTCAGCGGGCTAGGACGGCGAGCATGCCTGCTACTGCGCGGGGCCAGCCGAATTGTTCGGCTCGGGTTCGGGCGGCTCGGCGGCGGGTGGGGGTTGGCATGGCCAGGACGTTGGTTACGGCTTGGGCGAAGGCTCGGGGGCGGTCGGCTGAGATGGCTCCGCAGTCGGTGGTGACTATGTCAGCTAGGGCTGAGGAGCGGCTGGCTACTACGGGGGTGCCTGCGGCCAGGGCTTCCAGGGCGGCTAGGCCGAAGGTTTCGTGGGGGCCGGGGGCTAGTGAAACGTCTGCGGTGGCAAGAAGTTTGGCTACCATGGCGCGTTCGTTGATGAAGCCGGTGAAGTGGACCGCGGGTTGGCCGCCGGGCAGCGGTGACAGGGTGCGGGCTCGGCGTTCGAGGGATTCTCGGCGGGGGCCGTCGCCCGCGATGACCAGGCGGGCGGGCACGCCGGCGCGGTGTAGGGCCGCGACTGCTTCGATGCTGCGGTCGACGCGTTTTTCCACCGACAACCGGCCGCAGTGCACCAGCAGGGGGTGTCCTTCGACGCCGAGGTCGGCGCGTAGGCCGAGGTCGCGGCGGCGGGGGCTGAACAGGTCGAGGTCGACACCCAGCGGGACCAGTTCTACGTTCGGCGCGCCGATGCGGAGGAACTCCTCGCGCGCGAAATCGGTTGTGCACACGACCATGTCGTAGTCGTGGGCGGTGCGTCGGTTGGCGACGTCGGCGCAGCGGCGGGCGGCGGGGCCGGGCAGGAATTGGCCGAGGAGTCGGTCGAGGCGCTCGTGCGAGATCATCACACTGGCCACCCCGCGTCGCCCCGCCCATCGACCGAAGCCGCGCAGGGTGAGCCGGTCCGACACCTCGAGCACATCCGGGGACAGGCCAGACAGCACATCGGCCACCCGCCGCGGATCAGCAGCGCGATAGCCACCGGTCCACGGAATCCCCAACGCGGGCAAGGTGATTCGCAGCGCACCCGTCGGCAAGATCTCCTCCGAACGACGCGCCCCCGGCACGATCAGCACCACTTCGTGGCCTGCCGCCACATATCCCTCACCGAGGTGGTGCAGGGCAGTGCGCAGCCCACCCGATCGCGGGCCATAGAAATTGGCTAGCTGCACGATGCGCACACTGCCGATCGTCTCGCCGCGCGGGTTACCTACGGGTCATGCCCGCCGAACGGGGGGTGAACAGCGGCGAAAGACGCGACGAACCGGCCGCTGCGACGCCCTCGCGATGTACACGGTCAGCATCGAAAGACGCGACAAGCCAGCCACTGCGACACCCTCGCGACATACACGGTCAGCATCGAAAGACGCGACAAGCCAGCCACTGCGACACCCTCGCGACATACACGGTCAGCATCGAAAGACGCGACAAGCCAGCCACTGCGACGCTGTCGGGATGTACGCGGTCAACGCGTGGTGGGATCGTCGGGGCCCACGAAAAGGCCAGAATGCAGCCGCGATAACGATCAACCCTGAACCAAGGGTCGCAGCGATGAGATCAGAGGGCGTCGGTGGCCCCGGCATCGACTGCCCGGACTCGCAGTAGCCCGTGCCCGGTGGCAGCCGTGGTGATCGTCACCAGCTCGGCCTGCGCGCGGATCCACTCGCCCTCGGCGAACCGGACCCGCAGGTCGAGCCGCCGGGTGGCACCCGGGTCCGCGGCGGCGGCAGCGCAGGCGACCCGCAGCGCGGCGAAATCGGCGGGGTCGATGGTCGGGCGCTCCACCGCCCACCGGTCGAGGGGCGGTGGCGGATCCGCGGCCCATTCGTAGATGACCCCGCTGGACAACAGGATGATGCCGACACCGACACCGCTGCGTTGCGACACCGCGCGCAACATGGCGACGTCGAGGTCGACGGCCGTGGTGTCGTCGCGGAGTTCGGGGATGGCGTGCATCAGCGCGCTCACCCTGCGCTGGTCGGGCCGTGCCCTTGTCACCATCTGGAATCTGCGAACGCCGTCGTCGTCGCCGAGCATGTCGACCTCGCCCTGCCAGTGCCCGCCCGGTTCCAGCCGGGTAGCCATCTCGAAGTAGTCGACCCTGCCGTCGAAGCGAGCCATCCGCCCGAACGCGTCCGGTGGCGTACGCACCACCCGCACCTGATCGGACTCCCTCGCGAAGACGAGTTCCTCCAAACCCGGCCCGTGGTGGGCGAGTTCGGTGACCACGTCCCAGTCCCACGCCGCTACCCGCCGTCTCGGCCGCACCGGCGCGTACGCTGGACCCAGCCAGATCTGGACACCGTGGATTCCGTCGAATGCGCACCGAACCGGCTCGGCCACGACCACGCTGTCACCTACTTCGACGCGCTCGGAGTCCCCGCCGGCCGCGCATCGCCGGACCGCGTCGAGCACGACGCGGGCGCGCGCCGGACCGACGCTGCGGTGCAGTCGCGCGGCCTCGGTCCACGGTTTGGCGTGGGCGTCGTCAGCGACGAGTGTGGGCTCATGATCCCCGGTGAGGGACTCGAACAGCAGCCATCTACCGTGCGACATGTCCGCGATCAGCTCGGCGTGACGCCGCGTCCGGCGCGTGGCAGGTCGAGGTCGAGCGGGATGCGGCCCTCCCGTAATTGCGCTTCGACTTCCTCGGCGGGCATCGGCCGGGCGATCAGGAAGCCCTGTGCGCGATAGCAACCGAGCCCGACGAGCGTGCGCGCGGCCATCGCCGTTTCGACGCCCTCGCCGACCACGCCGAGTCCGAACGAACCGGCAAGGCCGATAATGGATTTCACGATCGCGAGGTCGTCGTTGCTGTCGCCGAGGCGCTGCACGAACCCGCGGTCGATCTTCACCGCGTCCACCGGCAGCGCCTTGAGGTGCGACAGCGAGCTGTAGCCGGTGCCGAAATCGTCGATGGCGATCTGCACGCCCATCCGCTTGAGCCCGCGCAGGGTCAGGCGGGTGCGGACCAGGTCTTGCACCACCACGTGTTCGGTGATTTCCAGGCACACCGAACTGCCGTCGATATCGAACAGGCGAAGGACATCTTCGATGCGTTCGACGAAATCCACCGAAACCAGCTGCACCGGTGAGACATTGATCCGGATCACCACGTTCGAGGCCAGCCCGCGCCTGCGCCAGTCGGCGAATTGCGAACAGGCGGAACGGATCACCCACCGGCCGAGTTCGCCCGCCAGGTTGGTGGCCTCGGCCACGGAGACGAACGCGCCGGGCGGCAGCAGCCCACGGGTGGGGTGTTGCCAGCGCACCAGCGCTTCCAACGCCACTATCCGGCCGGTGCGCAGGTCGACTTCGGGCTGATAGTGCAGCACCAGCGACCCGTCCGACACCGCGCTGCGCAGATTCAGCTCCACATCGTCCTGCAGTTCGAATTGGGCGCGCATGGCGTCGGTGAACACCGCGACCCCGTTGCCGCCGCCGGACTTGGCCGACAACAGCGCGTGATCGGCGCGGCGCAACACGTCCGAGACCAGAGTCTTTCCCGGAATGCCCAGTGCCACACCGACACTCACACCCCGGCTGACCGATTCGCGCCCCACCGAGACGCGCCGTCCGATGAGCTCCTGGATGCGGGCGGCCTCGAGTTCGGCGGCGACGGCCTCCATCGGCGCCGCGGGCACGATCACGAACTCGTCGCCGCCGAGGCGCGCGATCATGTCGCCGGGTTCCAGATTCTCGCGCAACCGGTGGGCCAGCGTGCGGATGAAGTTGTCGCCCGCGCTGTGGCCGAGGAAGTCGTTGAGCGCCTTGAGCCGGTCCAGGTCGAGGAAGAAGGTGGCGATCGGTCCGGGATTGCCCGGCTGCAGCCGCTGCTCCATGTATTCGAGCAGGGCGCGACGGTTGGCCAGGCCGGTGAGGTCGTCGTGCAGGGCGATGTAGCGCAACTTCTCCTCGGCCACCACGCGCGCCTGCAACTGCGCGAACAGCGCGGCGATCGCCTTGAGGACGTTGAGCTCGCGCTTGGTCCAAGCCCGGTCGCCCATCTTCACGAACCCGAGCACGCCGGTCGACTCACCGCGCGAGACCAACGGCACGCAGGCCATGGCCACCTCGGGGATGCCGGAGGACTTGCGGATCGTCTCCTGATAGTCGGCGCTGTCGGTGTCGGGTCGCACGATGATCGGTTCGACGGCGTGCTCGAGGGCACCGAAGACCGAATCGGCGTGCTCGAATTCGACCTCGCGCAGCGGATCGGGGTCGGGAATGTCGGCGCGCGGCGGCCACTCGGCGATGAGGACGGTCGAGCGCCGTGCACGGTCGGTATGGCGCAAATAGCTCACATCGACATCGAAGTGCTCGACCAGGGAGGCGAGCACACGCTCGCTCGCCGCCACCATGGTCGTGGCGTCGACACCCATCAACTCGGAGGCGACCTGGGTCACCAGTGAGTCGAGCGTTTGCCGAGGCACGTTGTCTCCGATCCGAGCTATGCGTCGTTGCTACTGCCGGGCACCGGCACAGTCCTACTGCCGGGCACCGGCAACCGTCGACTGCGAACGCTCGCAGCCGCGGCGTAGCTCAGACGAAGAACCAATGCCACGTTCTCATCCTCAGCGATTCCCAGCAGGTCCAGGAAACGTCTCTGAATGCTGGCAAGTGTATCTGTGAACTCGGGAGAAACGCTGCGCAAATCATCGGCCCGGTCGGCATAGAGGAACACCGGCGACACCGGCTGCACCGCGAGACCGAGCAGTTGCGCACGTAGCCACACTCTTTCCACCGCGGCACCGGCACGCGCATAGGCGGCCAGATCCGGTCTGCCGTCGCCGGTACCGAAGGTGATCGCCACCAGTGCTGAGCTGGCCAGTACCCGGTCGACGGTGAACTCTCCCAGTGCCGAACCCGCCGACCATTCACGCAATCGATCCATCACATCGGTGCGGCGACCGACCTGCATCTTCGCCAGTTCATCCGGGGCGGGTTCGAGCGTACGCACATCGATTCCCGTGCTGAGATCCTCACCCGGCCAACGCAATTCGGCGTAGATCTGTTCGTGTAGCTGCGGTGTGAGGTAGCGGACGCGGTCGCTGGCACCCAGCAGCAGCGCCGCCTCTGCCAACGCGTCGGCGCCGGTGATCGCGTGCACGCTCGCCCGCTCTGCCGCCGCGGCGACGGCCAGCGCGGGCAGCACCGTTGTCGGCAACGGCATCGCCATGCCGAGGCGGCGGTTGGTGTGTCGGGCCAGCGCGAGCGGATAGTCGGCGGCCAGGTCGGGGTCGGTGCCCGCGCGCAGTCGCAAGCGGGCGATCAAGGGTGCCGTCGGGTCGTCGACGATCAGTTCCGGATCCGCGAGCAGGTTGTGCGCGGCGGCGGCCGCCCTGGCGTTGTGCAGCGCGGCGCCCACCGCGACGGCGCTGCCACGCAGGTGCAGGTCCATGGCGGTGGTCGCGGCGGGATCGAGGGTGATGTCGATCGTCGCGGCGTCGCCGCGCAGCCGCCACGGCTGGACATTGCCGCCGGACGGCGCGCGCTGGGCGCAGGCGAGGATCGCCTCGACCGGGTCCGAGGGCGGCGGTTCGACGGGTTCGTCGACGAGGGAGTCGATGCCGTCGTCGAGGTAGCCGGGTTCGGCGAGGGAGTCCAGCGTGGCGTCGAGGTCGACGCGGGTGCGGCCCGACGACAGCTTGGCGCCCAGCCCGATCCGGCGCACGGCGGCGGTGACGATCGCGGCGCCCAACTGCACGTCGCTGCCCAATTGCGGCCAGGTGGTGATCGTCTCGCCGATCTCGGCGAGGCTGGCCGCCATCCGCGACGACAGCTGCCCGGGATCGAGGATGCGCAGCACGTGCGGCGCCTTGGCCTTGGTGTCGAGGTCGGCCAGCTGCGCACCGGTGGTCGCACCGAGCAGGCCGTGGAAGGGTTCGCGGTCGGGTTCGAGGTCGTAGCGTTCGACGTCGAACAGGCCGCGGTCGCTGGTCTCCATCAGCAGCGGCAGTCGGCGTCTGCGCGCGGCCTCGCGGACCGCGAACTTGATGTCGAGGGAATCGCATTCCTCCACCACCACCGACAGCCCGTCGAGGAACTCGTCGACCGTGTCGGTCAGCACGCCCGCGGGCCAGATCTCGACCGGCAGGAAGGGGTCGAGTTCGGCGATGCGGCGCGCGGTGACGATCGCCTTGTTCACGCCTACGTCGAACAGCCCGCCGGGCACCCGATTCAGATTCGACAGTTCGATCGTGTCGAAGTCGGCAAGGCGCAGCAGCCCGCAGGCCCCTTCGAGAGCGAGGGTGTAGGCGATCGAGTGGCCGACGCTCTGCCCGACGACGCCGACGGTCAACTGGGCCAGGCGCTGCTGCTCGTGCCTGGTGAGTTTGTTGCGGTTGCGGTCCGAGCGGATCGCCTGGAACGCGGCGGGCCCGAGGACCGCGACCAGCGCGCGCCGCCACGGGTAGTAGATCCAGCGTTCCTCGCGTGCGTCGATGCCGGGCGGCACGCCGATGAGCCGGTCCAGCTCGGCGCGCAGCCCCGCGCGCAGGTCTTCGGTGCGGATGTCGGCCCGGCCTGCCAGCTGCCGCAGAGTTGCCGCGTCGGCGGGGTCGGCCGGATCGAGGACGAGGGGGCGGTGGTCCATCGCCGGATAGTCGGGGCCGGTCACCGAGCGTGCCGCTCCCGCGCCGGGAACACCTCAGCCGATTCGGTGCGACGGTGAATGCTGCGCAACCACACTCCAGCCAATTTCACTTCGACAGCCATCGTGCTTCCTACTCCGTGCTCTACGCCCGCGCGCGGTCGGCTTCCTACCGATGCCAACGGGTGAAGTATCCGCCATTTGGAACGAATGCACCATACGAGTGGCTAATTTTCCGGAAACCTTCTGAGCCAGTTGAAATAAGCGCAGGTCAGACCCGTTGGCCGCACAGGAGTCGAGCAATTCCAAACCGATCGGTTCGAATTCGGCTAACTCTCAGCTATCGACAGTGATCGACACGAACAACTCCACCGCGTCCGGCCCGTGCCAGACCTCGATCTCCTCGCGGTAGGCGCGCGAGATCTCCGCCGACGCCGTCGCGTCGTCGACCTGCGCCCACACGTCTTCGACCGGGTCGTGATAGTCGCCGTTGGGTGCGAACCGAGCGTAGATGCCCTTGGGTACGCGCAGCATGAGATCGCCGACCGGCACCTGCTCGGGGTCGGTGAATTCGCGGGCGACCAGCGCGTTCCAGTTGCCCGCGGGGTCGGGGACGTACACGGTCTGCAGCGGTTCGCCGCCGACCGGGCGCTCGCGCAGCCTGCCTTTGAGGAACTCGATCAGGTCGCTGTTACTCACCTTGAAACTGGGGTGCACGCGCGGCACCACCAGGCCGCCGTACAGCGCGGCGCCACGCACCACGATCGAATAGGTCATCGCGCGTCGACCGCCAGGTACAGGTCGATCTTGTAGGCGTGCGGGTAGCACTCGAAATCGCCGGTGAAGGTGCGCTTGATCTGGTTGTGCTCCTCGGCGTAGGCGATCTGGGTCCACAGGTCGGTCATCACCTGGGGGAAGTTACCCACCGAGGAGAAGCGCGCGTACGTGCCGCGCGGCAGGCGCACCGCCAGGTGTCCGCGCGTGACCTGCTCCAGCGAATCGCACTGGTAGCCCACGATCTGGGTGTTGTAGGTACTCAGCTCACCGGTGTAGTCGGTGTACGCGCTGGCCAGCGGCCCGCCCAGGTCCTGATGCAGGACCGCCGACCAGGCCGCTTCGAGGTCTCGGTCGCGCAGCTCACCGAGCGCGCGTTTGGGACTGCGGACCGGGAGACCGGCCACCCAGGTCTGGTCCCGCTCGACGATTTCGAACTGCAATTGATGACTCTCTCGAAGGGTCCTGCTCGGTTGCGCCATGCTATCAAACCCCACCCTAACCACATCTGAGCTGGACAAACGTCCACCTTTGTGTGCGGGATAGCCATTGTTACTGCCCGATTCACCTCGAACCCGTATGCTCCCGCGATCGTGTGGGTACGCGCGGAGCTCGGACCGCGAAAACAAGTGATGCAGTGGGCAGGCATTGTCGTTGCCGCCGTGGCGGTCGGCTATCTGGCGGTATTGCTCGGGGATTCGCGACATTTCTATACCGATGACACCGAGGCGCAATACGTGCCGATGTGGCAGCTGCTGGGCAACGAACTGCGCGCGGGGCGGTTCCCGGCGATGGTGCCGTGGGAATGGATGGCGGGCAACTACAGCCTCGAGGAAGCCGGGCTCTACAACCCCGCGCAGCTGCTGGTGTACCTGCTCGCGCCCTCGTTCGACAATCTCGCGCTGTACGCGACCGCGGTGAAGTTCGTGTTCTCCGCGATCGCCGCGATCGGCGTGTTCCGCATCTGCCTGGCCTACGGGGCGCGTGCGCCGTGGGCAGCGGTGGCGGGCGTGGCGTTTCCGTTCAGCGGCTGGTTCCTGTTCTTCGACACCGCCAGCTGGTTCACCTCGCAGACCGGCACCGCGTGGCTGGTGAACGCCTGGGCCAGCGCGGTGCTGTACACGCGCGGACGCACCGGGCCGATTCCGATGTTCGTGTTCCTGTACCTGGCGCTGACCATCCAATATGCCTTTCCCGCAGTCGAATCCGGGTTGATGATCGCCGCCGTGGCCGCAGGTGAGTATCTGTATCAGCGCACGTGGGCGCCGGTGTTGCGGATGATGGCGGCGGCGGGCCTTGCGGTGCTCGCGTCGATGATCGCGAATCTGCCGATCCTGCTGTCCTCGCAGGCCACCTGGCGCGGTGACGTGTCCACCATCCACAACGATCCCTTCCTGACCGTGCCGTGGTCGGAATCGCTGAACGCGAGCCTGCCCAGCACGGTGCCGGCGTTCACGGGCTGGTGGGGGCATGTGCAGCCGCTGCCGATGGTCTACATCGCGTGGTTCGTGATTCCGGCGCTGGCGTTCATCGACTGGAAGGCCGCGGCGCGTCACGCCGCGCAGTGGAGTGGGATCGCGCTGTTCGCGGTGGCGACGCTGATGTGGACGGCGGGGCCGGGCGCGATCGGACCGCTGCGGTGGCCCGCGCGGGTGTTGCCGATGGTGGCGATCGCGGCGCTCGTGCTGGTGTGTGTGCTGATCAGTCGCTACGGGGACTTCGCCTGGTCGCGTCGGCGGTACGCGGCGGCGGGGGCGTTGATCGGGTTGCTGTTCCTCCGATCGTTCTCCGCCGCACCCGAACTCGTCGAGCGGCACGCGCTCGCGGTGTTCGTGGTGGTCGGACTCGGTGCCGCGGTGGTGTGGCTGGCGCGCACGCGCGGGACCGCCGCCGCGGCCGCGTTGACGATCTGCGCGACGTTCCCGATCGCGTTCGCGCAGGTGGTGGCGGCGCCGATGACGCCGCTGTCCTACGGTTTTCCCGAACGGCGGTCGGAGATGACCGCGGCGTTCCCCGACTTCGACGGGCGCACACTGCAATTGGCGGATCGGATCATGGTCCGCAACGAAGAGCGCACGCTCGCAGGAACTTACGGTTCCATCGCGTTGGGCAGTTACGCCAAGAACCTCGGGCTGCAGTATGTGAACGGGTACACGCCCGTCGGACATGCGGCTTTCGCGGGGATGCTGTGCATGGCGTGGGATGGCGGGACCTGTCCGGATGCGTACCGGCGGGCGTTCGCGGTCGAACCTTCCACCGACACACCGATTGTCGATTTGATGCGGCTGGATCGTGTTGTCCTGCAACGCAGTCAGTATCCGCATGCGGACCAAGATCCGGCTCCCGCCGGGTGGCGCTTCGTCCACTACCCCGGGCACGAGCATCAGATCTCGGTGCTGGAACGGGTGAACCCACTGCCCTCCCCCGGCGACCTGATCGCCCACGAATCCGGCGTGCACGCCACCGTCATGCCCGAAGCGGGACTGACCAATCGCGCCACCGTGTCCTCGGGCACCGGCGGTCGAATCGTGTTGTCGCGCTTGGCCTGGCCGGGTTACACCGCCACGCTGGGTGGCGACGAGATCCCGATCAGGGCCGTGGCGGGGACCTTCGTCGCGGTCGATATTCCGCCCGGCACCAAGAACGCGCAGCTCACGGTGACCTGGCGGCCGCCGGGCCTGTCCATCAGCCTCACCGCGGCGCTGGTGGCGCTGCTCGGTGTCGGCGGGCTGCAGTGGTGGTATCGAATGCGCAAGCGCGACAACGAGATCGGCGCTACGCCCGCGGTCGTGCCGGTGCGGGCGTAGCGGCGGGTCAGCTGATCGCGGCGGCCAGGTGCGGCCAGGCCTCGTGCAGGTCGGCCTCGAACTGGCCCCAGGTGTGCGAGCCGGTCGGCCGGTGCACGTGGATGGCGGGGATACCCAGTTGGCCGAGGCGCCCGGCGAACGCGGCGGTGCACGCCCCCGCCAGGGTTTCGATCGGGGGCATGGGCAGGCCGCGGTCGGCGGGGCCGGGGAAACCGGTCGCCGCCGACAGGAACACGGTCTTGCCCGCCAGGCGACCGGCGTTGGCGAACACGTCGTGTTCCTGCCAGCCGGGGCCGCCCGGAATGCCCCACATGTTTCCCGGGTTTCCGCCGCCACGCACCGCCTGCGCGCTGGCCATCGCGATCCCCAACGGATCCGACGCCCACGGGCAACCGCTCAGCGCGGCGACCGCGGAAAACCGCGACCCGCTCTGGATCGCCAGGTCCAGCGCCGACGACGCGCTCATCGACACACCCGCGATCGCATTGCGGCCGCTGGCGTCGAGCGCGCCATCGATCACGCCCGGCAATTCCTGGGTCAGATACGTTTCCCACCGCACCCGACCGATCGCGGGATCATCGGAGATCCAGTCGGTGTACAGCGTGAACGCGCCGCCGACCGGCATCACCACATTGACGAACTTGTCGGCGAAGAAATTGCGCACGTCGGTGTTGTCCCACCAGGAGATCCCGTCGGCCCCGCCGCCCGCCCCGGTGAGCAGATACAGCGTGGGCGCACCGGCTCCGGCGGCCTTGATGACCTTGTTCTGGATCACCCGGCCCATCGCGGGCGAGTACACGTCGATCTGCGCGGCCCGGCCACCCAGCGGCGCCTCCCCCGCCACATATGCCCCCGGATCCGCCGTTGCCTGGACGGAACCGCCGAGCACAGCCACGATCGCGCACACCACAGCAAGCCACGTTCTCGATGCAGTCACCCTCCCGTTGTACCCCTCGAACGAGGCGATGTATCCCGAAACACGCGACCAGTTATCAGTCGGGATCGGGCAGTGACCAGGCTCACCCTCGGGTGTGTGATTCGTTTCGATACCGCTGTGACCTGGTGCTTTCACCCCGTATCTACCGGTGCGAACCGGGAAAACCAGGTGATTTGTGTCGTACCCACCCGGAATACTCGACCGCGCCCGATGAGTTGGACCGACGGAAACCGTCTTTTCTCGTGTGATGCCGCCGACGCAGTCGACTCGGCATCGGGCCACGCAACGCCCTGCCGAATCCACCACGCTTCCCGGAGGTACCACCGATGCCAGCCGATATATCCCCACCGATGACGAAGGGCAAGACACCGATCGTCGTCCGCGTGCTGGTCCTGGCGACCTTCGTGGTCATCCTCAACGAGACCATCATGATCAACGCCATCCCAGCGCTGATGGACTACTTCCAGGTCACCGAGGTCGCCGCGCAGTGGGTCTCCACCGCGTTCATGCTGACGATGGCCGCGATCATCCCCACCACCGGCTGGTTCCTGCAGCGGGTCACCACCCGCCAGGCCTACGCCACCGCCATGGGCGTGTTCATCGCGGGCACCGTCATCTGTGCCCTCGCACCGACCTTCGCGGTACTGCTGATCGGCCGGATCATTCAGGCCGGCGGCACCGCGGTGATGATGCCGCTGCTGATGACCACCCTGATGACCGTGGTCGCCGAACGGGACCGCGGTCGCGTGATGGGCAACGTCACCCTGGCCATCTCGGTCGCGCCCGCCATGGGCCCGGTCGTGTCCGGCCTGATCCTGCAGATCGAAGGCCCGCACGCGTGGCGCCTGCTGTTCGTGATGATGCTGCCGATCACCGGTCTGGTGACCTGGCTGGGGCTGCGACAGCTGGACAACGTCGGCGAACCGCAGCCCAGCGAGCTCGACCTGCCCAGCGTGGCACTGGCGGGCCTCGGCTTCGGCGGACTGGTGTTCGGCCTGAGCAAGTTCCACGGTGACAGCTACACCGTCGCGGCGCTGATCACCGCGGGCGGCATCGCGCTGATCGCGGCGTTCGCACTGCGTCAGGTGTGGTTGCAGCGCAACGGAACTCCGCTGCTGGACCTGCGGGTGCTGTTGCAGGGCACCTACACCAAGGCACTGGTGCTGATGTCGCTGGCGTTCCTGGCGATGATGGGTTCGATGATCCTGCTGCCGCTGTACCTGCAGAATCTACGCGGGCTGTCCGCGTTCCAGACCGGCCTGCTGGTGATGCCCGGTGGCCTGGCGATGGGTCTGCTCGGTCCCACCGTGGGCAAGCTGTTCGACAAGTTCGGTGGCCGCATACTGGTGATCTCCGGCTCGATCGGTATCGCCGCCTCACTCGCCGGTTTCACCCAGATCTCGATGACCATGCCGTACTGGCAACTGCTGGGCCTGCACATCGTGCTGATGGTGTCGCTGGCCGCGGCCTTCACCCCGGTGTTCACCCTGGGTCTCGGCGCGCTGCCGATGCACCTGTACTCGCATGGCAGCTCGATGCTGGGCACCATCCAGCAGGTGGCCGCCGCGTTCGGCACCGCCCTGGTGGTCACCGTGATGTCCGCGCGCAGCACCTCGCTCATCGACGAGGGCACCCCGGTCGCGGTCGCCACCCTCGACGGCATGCGCCTGTCCTTCATGATCATCGCCGGCCTGGCGCTGATCGTGATCGCCATGGCAGTGTTGCTGCCCAACCGCGCGGCGGTCGATCCGCACGCCGCGCCGGTGGACGAATCGGATGCACCGGAGCTGGTCAAGCACTGACCGTAGTTCTCCGCACATAACAGAACGGCCCGGTCGATGACCGGGCCGTTCTGTTGTCACTCAGCGGGTGGGGCGGGTGGTGGTGTTGGGGTCTCGCCACAGGCCCAGGTCGAAGTACAGCGTGGTCATGGTGTCCCACGCGGTCGACCACGGCTGCTTGGGACCCTTGCAGACCCAGACCGCGGTCATGCGGTCGATGCCGGGCGTGCCCATGGGGTCGTCGAGGTGCACCACGCGCTGCACCTCGGTGAAACGGGAGCGCAGGTCGGGTTCGGCGGTGTCGAGGCCGACGTAGACCACTGTGGTCGCGGAGTCCGGCGGCGGGCCGAAGAAACCGAAGCCGCGGCTGGGGCTGAAGGTGGCGGGCAGGCCGTACTGACGGCCGAACTGCTCGACCGCGCCTGCCTGCGGGTAGCCCTGCGCGAGGATGACGGCGTTCGCCTTCTCGGCCGGCGTCAGCGTGGCGTAGCCGTCGTTGACCGCGTCGACCATCAACGCCCAGTTGGTGTTTCCGAAGAACGCCGTCTTGAGTCCGAGATCGAGCGCGTTCTCCGACTGGGTACGCCAGCTGGGCGACAGCGGAATCACGGTGAGCGTGACCACGGTCGTCAGCACCGAGGCCGCGGCGATGGGCACCAGCGCGAGGTTCATCCACCGTTTGCGGTCGTACTGCCACAGGCCGACGGCACCGAAGGCGAAGATGGCCGGGAACAGGCCACCGGGGTAATAGGGCCGGCCGTGGGTGATCATGACGACCGCGGTCATGATCAGCAGCGCCACCGGCAGGAAACGGTAGGGGCGCAGCGATTCCTGTTTGAACGCCGCCCACATGCCGATCGCCAGCAGCAGGGTGCCCATGATGCCGGCCAGGATCGGGAACTGCGGCAGGAAGCCGATCGGGCCGTAGCCGGTGGCATCCTGCTCCGCGCCGATGACCGAGCCCATGGCCAGCTGCGGCCAGTTGTGCTGGGACTGCCAGTACAGAATCGGGATCAGCGACGAGGCGAGGATGCCGGTGGCCACCCACAGCGCGGGGCGGCGCAGCACTTCGCGGGGACCGCACACGATGACCGCGAGGCCCAGGCACGCCCACACGATCGGGATCATCCACTTCACCTGCATGTCAAGGGCGGCGACCAGACCCGCCGCGATGATCAGCCAGTCCTGGCGGGTGCGCACCCAGCGGATGAACAGCCAGGTGATCACGGCGGTGAGGGTGGCGTCGAACGAGAACGTGCTCAGCACAACTTGATTGGCTGCCAGCCCCGACAGCGCGTACGCGGCCGCGGCCAGCATCTGCACCCGGTGGTTGCCGCGCAGTTCGTAGGCGATCAGCGCCGCCACCACGATCGCGCCCACGCACATCAACACCGACGGGAACCGCAGCGCGGTCACCGATCCGGGCGCGAGCTGGTCGGCGATCCAGGCGAACATGGGCACGATCACGCCCTGGTCGGCATAGGTGAAGTCCAGGCGCCTGCCGGCGGAAAGGAAGTAGAGCTCGTCGCCGAAGTAGTCGTAACGCGCCGCCGTCGCCGTGAACATGATCCCGGCGATCGCGGCGATCAACGCGACTGCGCGAAAGGCGAACGTCGGGTGGGTATTCGGAATGCTTTCGGGCTCGGTACGAACCTCTACGACCGCTGTCATGAACTGCCCCTGATGCTTTCCGACAGACCCGAGCGACGACCCCCTCCCGAAGGTGCGTCGTCATCTGTTCGCTGGTGAACCGATTCCTCCCCGGCAGCGAACTTGTCGAGCGCGAGCGCTCGTGGTCCTGCTCGGATAATTCATCTTTATCAAAACGTTAGTGCCTACCCAGCGGGTCCGCAAATAAACTTCACACCAATAGCTGATGGCTGTAAATCAACGTGACGCAGTGGTCATCACCACTTTGACCTGCGCTAAGAATTGCAAGGGCACGAAATGTGATGAACAACTCTGCCGGAATCGGTAACGCCGCCACTAAACCCGAGTTCGTCACCGCGCGTGCCCCCGAAACAATGGGCAGCCGCACATGCATATGTGAAGAATGAATATTTCACTCTGTAATCCGACACATATCACGTCGCAACGTAAATACCCCTTGCGCGCAAGCGCTTATTCACCTGCCGTTAGGACAGGGCACAGGCCCCGGATCGTCTCGGGCCCATGGCCTCGGAGCGATACGACGAACGCCGCCCGACCGGGGTGGTCGAGCGGCGTCGTGATGTGGAGCTAAGGGGAATCGAACCCCTGACCTTCTCGATGCGAACGAGACGCGCTACCAACTGCGCTATAGCCCCGTGCGGCTCTGGTGAACCGCGCTGTGACACTGTATCAGGGGTTGCGCCCGGATACCGAATCGGTACTGTGACCTGCGGATTTGCGTGGTTTCACCAGTTACTCGCCGACGGCGTGGCCGAGGTCTTCGACCCGGTTGCGCAGGGCGCGAGAAGTGGCGGGGTCGAAGATTTCGAGGTACTCGAACCTCGGGTCCTCGTCGTCGGTGTCCAGCAGGGTGGAGCGGCGACGCAGGGCGCGTGCGGTGTCGCGGTCCATGGTGCGCTGGGTGGTGGCGGCCTCGGGGGCCGCTTCCGTGGCTTCGGGACGCTTCCCGCGGTGCAGGCGGGCCGCGCGCCTGCGACGGATCTCCTCCTCCACGTGGACCTGCTTGCGCAGGTAGGCCAGGTAGCCGACCAGGACGGCGGCCGACAGGCCACAGGCCCACCAGAACATCGCGTTGAGTAGCAGGCCGATCGTGGCGAACAGGATCATCGCCACGATCAAGCCCATGACCGCGCGCTGACGGAAGCTGTAGCGGGCGGCGCGGGCGATCGCGTCGGCCTCGGGGTCGTAGCCGCCGCGACCGCGACGCGAGGGGATGAAATCCTCGCCGTCGTCGTCGTATTCGGCGTCGTCGGCCACCAGGTCGTCCAGACGTGCCGGCGGCGCGGCCGGGATGCGCGCGGCGACAGGCGGTTCGTTCTCGACCTGGGCCGAAACCGGTTCCACCACATCATCTTCTGTCGCGTCGTCGTCGAGAGCCCCAGGTTCGGTGGGGTTCTCGATGTCGACGGTCTCGGCAGCTTCGAGTTCGACTGCGGGGGTGATCTTTTCGTCGTCGTCTTCGGTAACAGGTTCTTCGGATGTCATCCGATCCTCCGAATCAGTACGGTGGGAGCGCTTGCGCAGCACACGGGGTCGATAGTTGGGGTCACTGTCGTGACCGCCCGCCGCGCCGATGCGGATCCGTCGTTCGGCCCCGCCACGGTGCAGCACGCGGGTGGCGAGCGCGGCATCGGTGGTGCGGCGGATGCGGGGATGACGGTCCGCCATGATCGGGAACAGGACGAAAACCCACAGCACTACCAGTCCGATCCACAGGATCGAGTTCGGCATCGCGGTCATCACCTCCCGTCCCCACCTACGTGTTGGCTATCTGTGGACGCACCACTGACGTCCGTAGGTTAATTCGGGCACGCGCGCTCATGTGGCAGGCGCGCCGAACACACCTGCCACATGAGTAACAGAATTTTCACGGCAGCGCCGCTCGACCTTCCCTGACAAGGCGATCCACCACGGTGCCCAGCACTTCTTCGACGGTGAGTCCGACCAGCAGATGATCGCGCCACGCACCGTCGACATCGAGATAACGCTGCATCAGACCTTCCTCGCGGAAGCCGACATTGCGCAGAACCGCTTGGCTGGCAAGGTTTTCCGGCCGCACGGTCGCCTCCACGCGATGCAGACCGACCGGACCGAAGCAATGATCCAGACCCAGCGCGAGCGCGGCCGTGGCCACACCCTGCCCGCCCAGATCCTTGGCCACCCAGTACCCGATCCAGCCCGAACGCAGCGCGCCGCGCACGATATTGCCGATGGTCAGCTGACCGCTGAACTGCCCGTCGACCTCGATGACCAGCGGGATCATCGCCCCGCGGCGGGCTTCGGCCTTCAAACTGGTCCATAGCGACGGCCAGTTCGACGCGTGATTGCGCGCCTCCCAGCTGCCGCGCCCGGTCGGCTCCCACGGTTCGAGGTGGTCGCGGTCGCGCAGCCGGATCCGACTCCACGCGGCGGCATCGCGAAAACGCACCGGCCGCAAGGTAACTCGACCACCCGCCACCTGGACCGGGCCCAGACGAGCCGGCCAGCCGGGATGCTGTCCGGCCCGGAAAACGTTCATGGACTCCATTGTTCAGCCGCGCTGCGCCAGGAACGCGACTTGCACTTCGTCACCGGTGCGGAAGTCGGTGTCGTCGGGCTCCACCACGATCAGACTGTTCGCCTCGGCCAACGTCACCAGCAGATGCGAGGAGCCGCCGTTGCCGTTGCCCAGCGGCTGCACCAGGTACTCGCCGGTCGCCTCGTCGCGCAGCAGTTGCGCGCGCAGGTAGCCCTTGCGGCCGGGCATCGAGGTGATGCCGGTGATGGTGCGGGCGGTGACAATTCGACGCATCGGCTGCCGACGACCCAGCGCGATCCGGATCAGCGGACGCACCATCACCTCGAACACCACCAGCGCGCTCACGGGGTTGGAGGGCAGCAGGAACGTGGGCACCTCGTCGCGGCCCAGTCGACCGAAACCCTGCACCGAACCCGGGTGCATCGCGACCCGGTCCACTTCCAGCTCACCGAGTCCGTCCAGCGCCTCGCGGATCTGATCCGACGCCCAGCCGCCGACCGCACCCGCGATCACCACGACCTCCGAGCGCACCAGTTGCCCTTCGACCACATCGCGCAGCCGACGCGGATCGGCACTGACGATGCCGACCCGGTTCACATCGGCGCCCGCGTCGCGTGCCGCGGCGGCCAGTGCGTAGGAATTCACGTCGTAGACCTGGCCGGGGCCCGGCGTGCGGTCGATGTCGATGAGTTCGCCGCCGATCGAGATCACCGACAGGCGCGGGCGCGGATGGACCAAAACCTTGTCCTGACCGACCGCGGCCAGCAAACCCACCTGAGCCGCGCCGATGATGGTGCCCGCGCGCACGGCCACGTCACCGGGCTGCACGTCGTCACCGACCCGGCGCACGTAATCGCCGGAGCGTACGGGCTCGAAAACCTTGATCCTGGCCCGGCCGCCGTCGGTGAACTCCACCGGCAACACCGCGTCGGCCAGGGTCGGCATGGGCGCACCGGTATCGACTCGCACGGTCTGCCGCGGCTGCAGGCGAATGGGCTGGCGCGAACCGGCCACCACCTCGCCGACCACCGGCAGGGTGAGGTCGATCAGCTCGCCCTCCTCGTCGCGCACATCGGTGCCCGCGGCGGTCACGTCGACGCTGCGCACCGCGTACCCGTCGATGGCGGCCTGGTCGAAACCGGGCAGCGGGCGTTCGGTGACCACGTCCTCCGCACACAGCAAGCCCTGGGCTTCCGAAATCGCCACCCGGACCGGCCGGGGTGCGACCGCGGCGGCGGTGACCTTGATCAGCTGATCCTCAACCGAGCGCATCGAGCTCCTGAATCTATGGCGGCGGCGTACCTACCGCATTTAGGCGACGGGCGACTGCGGATCCCACGCGGGACTGAGCCGGAAGTTCAGCCACTCGCGCAATTGCGGGCCGTATTCCTCCCGCTCGAGGGCGAAATCCACAGCAGCTCGAAGATAACCGCCCGGGTTGCCCAAGTCGTGGCGCGACCCACGGTGGACCACCACGTGCACCGGGTGACCTTCCTCGATCAGCAGCGCGATCGCGTCGGTGAGCTGCAGTTCGCCGCCCGCGCCCGGGGTGATCCGGCGCAGCGCGTCGAAGATGACCCGGTCCAGCAGGTAGCGCCCGGCGGCGGCCAGGGTCGACGGCGCGTCGGCGAGGTCGGGCTTCTCGACCATGCCCTTCACCCGCAGCACATCGGTTTCCGCGCCCTCGGCGCATTCCTCGACATCGAACACGCCATAGGCGCTGACCTGCGACTTCGGCACGTCGATGGCACACAGCACCGAACCGCCGCGCTCGCGACGCACCCGGCTCATCGTGTCGAGCACGCCGCACGGCAGCACCAGATCGTCGGGCAGCAGCACCGCGATGGCCAGCTCGTCGTCGTCGAGGACGGCTTCGGCCTGGGCGACCGCGTGGCCCAGACCCAGCGGCTCTTCCTGCACGACCGACGTCACGTTGAGCAGGCCGGGCGCCTTGCGCACCTTCTCCAGCAGCGCGAACTTGCCGCGCTCCTCGAGCGTGCTCTCCAGCACCAGGTCCTCGACGAAGTGCGCGACGACGCCGTCCTTGCCCGGCGAGGTCACGATCACCAGGCGGTCGGCGCCGCAATCGGCGGCCTCCGCGGCGACCAGTTCGATACCGGGGGTGTCGACCACGGGCAGCAATTCCTTGGGCACCGTTTTGGTGGCAGGCAGAAACCTCGTCCCGAGTCCGGCCGCGGGTACCACCGCAGTGCGGAAACCGGAAGTCTTGTCTGTCATGCGCATACCCTATCCATTCGGTGCCGTCCGATCGTGCCTCGCGACGATCCGGCGTCGGCAAGAGCTTAGAGGCGACGTCGCGCCGATGCTGCGGCCGTGCGTTCGCGACGTCGGACCGCTGCGTGCCTAGTGCAGACTATGGTGGTCGCTGTGGAGATGCCCGGTGAGCGCACCAAATATGCGTGGCGCGGCGAGATCCTGGCCACTCGGGCACAAGTCGACCCCGCTGAACACGCCGTCGACGCGGCCGCGCTCGCCCGCGCGGCGAGCGGTCTGGCCACTGCCGACGAGGTCGTGTGCGCCTATGTCCCGGTTCGCGGGGAACCCGGCGATCTGCGGATGCTGGACGCGCTGCGCGAACGCGGCGCCACGGTGTTGCTGCCGGTCACCGGCGAGCCGGGGCCGCTGAGCTGGGCGCGGTACGAGGGTGCGGATTCGTTGCGCAAGGCCCGGTACGGACTGCTCGAGCCGGCGACCGAGACCTTACCGCCCGCGGTGGTCGCCGAGGCGGTGACGATCTTGGTTCCGGCGCTGGCGGTGGATCGGCGCGGGGTGCGGCTCGGGCGCGGCGCGGGGTATTACGACCGGACCCTGGGCGCCGCACGTGCGGACGTTCGACTGATCGCGGTTGTGCGCGATAATGAACTGGTCGACCGGCTTCCCGAAGAACCGCACGATCGGCGAATGGGTTGGGTGCTCACGCCCAGTGACGGCCTGGAACAGCTGGGACGCGACCTGCCCGTTTCGCCGGAATGAAACGGCGATTCGCGACGTTGGCAGTGTCGGCGGTAGAGTGCTAGATCGACGAGAGACTTGCGGAGGATCCTGTGCCAACTTATTCGTACGCGTGCACCGAGTGTGACAACCGCTTCGACATCGTTCAGTCCTTCTCCGACGACACCCTGACGGAATGCCCGCAGTGCTCCGGGAAGCTGCGCAAGCTGTTCAACTCGGTCGGCATCGTGTTCAAGGGCAGCGGCTTCTACCGCACCGACAGCCGTGGTGGCGCGTCCACCGCGAGTGAACCGGCGAAGACTTCGACCGATGGCGGCAGCAGCAGCACCAACGGTTCCAGTGGTTCCAACGGATCTGCCGGAAGCGGGAATTCGTCGTCGAGCACGCCGAGCAGCTCTGCTCCGGCCGCCGCCAGCTGACTTTTTCACAGTTATCCACAGGCCTGTAGTTATCCACAGGCGGGGTTTTTCGCGGCTTTTCCGCGCGCCGACAGTTCTACGCTTTCGGCATGACTCGCAGTCTTGCCGATCTGGGACGTGGCAGTTCCTGGCGCTTCGTCCTCGGTAATCGTCCGGCCTGGGCCGATGCGCTGCTCGCGCGACGCATCGCCGCCGCCGTGCTGGCCGTTGCCGCGGTGGTGTTGTTCGTGCGTGGTGATCCCGGCGGTGCCAGGGTCGCGGTGGTCGTCGCGGCTCGCGATCTCGCGCCGGGGCGGCTGCTCACCGCCGACGACCTACGGGTGGATCAACACGAATCTCGTTCGCTGCCAACAGGATCCATGCGCGAGACCGCTCCCCTGCTCGGGGCGACGCTGACCGGGGCCATGCACGCCGGGGAGACTTTCACCGATCTGCGTATCGTCGGGCCACGTCTGGCCGCGGCTGCCGCGGGCAGTGCCGATGCGCGGATCGTGCCGATTCGACTGGCTGACGCGGCGGTGGCCGATGTTCTGCGGGCGGGCGATCGGGTGGATGTGGTCGGGGTCGAGGACGCGGGCGGGCCGGGGGCGACGAAGCCGGCGCGGACGTTGGCCACCGATGCGGCGGTCGTGCTCGTCACCGCGACGGGTGATCGGCGTGGGGCCGAGCGGGTGGTGTTGCTCGCGTTGGATACCGAGTACGCGACCGCCGTGGCCGGTGCGTCGCTGCGTACCGCGTTGACGGTGGTGTTCCATTGATGAACTCGTTGAAACGACTGTCGCGCTGGGTTATCGGCGGGTTGTGCGCCGTGACAAATCGGGGCCCGCTCCGAGAGCGAACCCCGATCGTGTTGTCCTGTAGTGCTATCGGGTCAGCCGAGACTGAACGGGGCGCCCCACAGGGTCACCCAGCTCATGACGTTGTCGGTTTCGACCTCGACGCTGACGAAGGCGCGGGCCTGGGCGTAGCCGCCGCAGCCGGACAGGCCGATGGTTTCGTCGGCCCAGGTCACCGAGCCCGAACCGCCCTTGAAAGCGTTACGGGTCTTGTGGGTTTCGTTGCCGAAGTCGTCGGCCATTTCCAGGTCGAGGACGTAGAAGGACTTCGACTGGCCGGGGCCCAACGACAGTTCACCGCCGGTGCTGACGCCACCTTCTGCCGGAGGAGTGACCCCTTCCTTCGGCGGTGCCTGGGAGCCCTCGGCCTTGCCGGTGACGCCGCCGCCGGCGATATTGACCTGGCAGCCCACGGTGTAGCCCGGGAAGATCTTTCCGCTCCCACCGCCCGAGACCGACACTTGTGCGCTGCCCGAAACCCACGCATTGCGGTGAGCGGGAGTGGCACCCATCGACGGATTGATGTTGGCCGACTCACCGACCAGGCTGATATCGACCACGGTGCCGTCGGACAGCGTCTTGCTGATGTGGCCGCCCGGCAGCGGAACGAAGGTGTCGGCGTTTGCCGCACCCGTGGAAAGCAAACCCAACGCCACGGTCGCCGCTGCCGTGAAACCGGCTGCGCGCGCCATGCTCTTACGGTTGATCATCACAGTGACCCCTCGAGGGTTAATTCGTGTGAAAGAGAAAGAGTTTCGATTCCGGACGCACGATCAGCCGATGCTGAACGGTGCACCGTACAGCGTGGTCTTGGAGTAGTGGTCACCGATGATCTCGACCACCGTGTACGAGCGCGCCTGTGCGTAGCCCGCGCACCCCTGGATCTGGATCTCGGCATCCTGGTACTCGACCGAGTAGACGCCCGGCTTCAGAATGTCTTTGGCGTCGATCTGCACGAAGGCGACCTGACCCGGTCCGAGGTTCAGACCGATCGATCCGCCCGCGCTCACACCACCCGTCGACACCCCACCCGACAGCCCAGCGCTGACAGCGTCATCGCCAATGCTCACCTGGCATCCGACGAGGTAACCCGTATTCAGCTGCGACGCACCGTGCGTCGACGAATTGTTGGAGCCGGGACGGTTCGACGCCCCATTGTTCGGCCCGACCTCGCCCTTCGGCGTAGCCGTCACGTCGGCACGGGCATTGCCCGACACCCACACGACACGGCCGGCGCCGTTGGCGGCCAGCGACGGGGAGATGATGGCGTGCTCGCCGGTGCGGCTCACAGTGACTCCGGGGCCCATCTTCTGGCCGTCCGGCAGCGGTACGAAGGTGTCCGCGTTGGCAGCACCGGCCGACAGCAGGCCGATCGTCACGGCCACTGCGCCGGCGCTGTAGGCGCCGCGACGCACGCGGTTGGTGCGGTTCAAGCTCATTGTTCCCCTCGAGGTATACGCAAATCCGACCTCGACCATCGAGGTCGATATCTGTGTTGCGCCCGGACCCAGCTGGGGTGTGTCGCAAGGGACATGGCACCGCTGGCAACAGGACGTAGACGCCCTGCCGGGAGGTGGATCGAGGATCTTGTCGTCACCGGACCGGCGCGAGCTCAGCCGATCGGCGAACGGAAACGCAATGGTGACTCCGGCTGCGTGAGCAGTCGATTCGGGTTCAACATAGTGAGACGGGACCGTAATGTCCAGCGCTACATCGTTGAAGACACAACAAAACGGGCCGGTCGCGTGAAGCGACCGACCCGTCTAGTTGGGGATGCGAACAGATCAGCCGAGGCTGAACGGAGCGCCCCACAGGGTCACCCAGGAGATGACGTTGTCGGTCTCGACCTCGACGGACACGAAGGCACGCGCCTGCGCGTAGCCGGCGCAGCCGGTCAGGCCGATGGTGGTGTCGGACCAGGTCACCGAGCCGGAGCCGTTCTTGAAACGGTTCGAGCTGCTGTGTGCCTCGCTGCCGAAGTCGTCCGCGATTTCGCGGTCGAGGATCTTGAACGTGGCTGCCTGGCCGGGGCCGAGCGACAGCTCGCCGCCGGAGTTGACGCCCGCGTCGACGTTGCCTTCCCAGTCGGAGCCCACGTCGCCGCCGCCGGAGACGCCGCCGCCCGCGATGTTGACCTGGCAACCCACGGTGTAGCCCGGGACGATCCGGCCGGAGCCGCCGTCGGAGACGGACACCTGAGCGCTACCCGAGACCCACGCGTTGCGGTGGACCGGGGTGGCACCCATGGACGGGCTGATCAGAGCGGACTCGCCGACCAGGGCGATGTCGACGACGGTGCCGTCGGACAGCACCTTGGTGATGTGTCCACCCGGCAGGGGAACGAAGGTGTCGGCGTTGGCCGCGCCCGTCGAGAACAGGCCGACGGCCACGGTGGCCGCAGCGCTGACGCCCGCCACCTTCGCCATGAACTTACGGTTGATCATAGGATTTGTCCCTCGAGGATTGAGTTCGCCGCAGCGAGAAGAAGATTCGTGCCGGATCGAAAGACGTCAGCCGATGCTGAACGGCGCGCCGTACAGGGTGGTCTTCGAGTAGTTGTTGCCGATGATCTCGACCACGGTGTACGCCCGAGCCTGCGCGTAGCCGGCGCAGCCCTGGATCTCGATTTCCGCGTCCTGGTAATCGATGGCGTACGTGCCGGCCTTCAGGATGTCCTTCGAGGTGATCTGCACGAACTTCACTTCACCCGGGCCGAGGTTGACGCCGATGGAGCCGCCCGCGGAGACGCCGCTGGTGCTGACACCACCGGAGACACCCGCGCCGATGGCGTCATCGGCGATGCTCACCTGGCAACCGACGATGTAGCCGGTGTTCAGCTGCGAGGCGCCGTGGGTGGAGGAGTTGTTGGAGCCGGGACGGCCGGTCGGGCCATTCCACGGGCCGACCTCGCCCTCGGGGGTTTCGGTGACTTCGGCAATGGCGGTGCCCGAGACCCAGACGACGCGACCCGCGCCGTTGGCGGCCATCGACGGCGAAATCAGCGCGGACTCATGGGTGCGGGTGATGGTCACGCCAGCAGGGCTGACCTTCTGGCCGTCCGGCAACGGCACGAAGGTATCGGCGTTGGCGGCACCGGTCGACAGCAGGCCGAAGGCCATGGCTGCCGCGGCAGCGCCGACGCCCGCGGCACGTGCGCCACGGCGCACACCGGTGGTGCGGTTCTCGCTCATACTTCCCCTCATCAGGTGTCTAACAGCCGATCTCGACTTTCGAGACCGGACAAAGTGGCCCTCACAGGCCTCGCTCAGTGTGTCGCCCCTTTGTTGCCGTTACGTAACTAACTGTTATTTCGACGATACGGCGGGGCCGGTGTGATGAGCCCGAGCCGGGGCTCCACCGGGTGGTTCAACGCACAGAGTTGAGAGTTCTGCGAGTACCGATAGTTGGTGGCTCAATGGCGAACATTAAACGCCCGTCAGGGGACCCGGCAATGAAAGTGTTCGTAAATTTCACTGTGAACCCACCCACATATTCGTACATCGCCACATGGTTTGACGTGCATTAATACCGTTGGAGTACATCACGTCAAGGGGGATAGACAGAAGTGCCTCGCAGGTAACGATCCGACCCCTGGAACGACAAAAGACCACGCTTTCGCGTGGTCTCGAGTATTTGTCGGCATTGCACCGAAGGCGCGGAAACACCTTTCCGCGGGGGTCGCTATTACGTAGCTGCTACGTAGATAACGGCGCAATCACCCATGATGCGGTGGCACCTGCGACCGTAACCATTCGTCTACATCACCACCGCGCGAGCCCTCGCCGCGCTCGTCGCCGGTGGTTTCGGGCAGCACCTCGCCGAAAATCCTTGCCAGCCGCGCGGCCTCGGCCGACTTGCGCCGAAGCTCCTGCGCCGCAGCGGTTTCCCGGCTCGAATCCTGCGAGCCGGGGACCGCGTCGTCGGGGTGTGAGGTCATTCGTCCAGACCGGACAGTTCGCCGATCACCTTGCTGGCCAACGGACCCAGCGTGGACATGCCGTCGCGCACCGAGGTCCTGGTACCCGGCAGGTTCACTACCAGCGTGCTACCGGAAATGCCCGCCACACCGCGCGACAGACCCGCGTCCAGCGAGCCCGCCACCCGGCCCGACGCGCGCAACGCCTCGGTGATTCCGGGCAGTTCCCGATCCAGCACCTGCGCGGTGGCCTCGGGGGTGACGTCGCGCGGCGACATGCCGGTGCCGCCGACCGAGATCACCAGGTCGACACCGCCGATCACCGCGGTGTTGAGGGCGTTGCGGATCTCGACCTCGTCGGCCTGCACCGTCACCGACGCGTCGACGAGGAACCCGGCCTCGTTGAGCAGTTCGGTCACGAGCGGGCCGAGCGAATCGACGCCGCCATGCGCCGTCCGATCGTCGACGACAACAACCAGTGCGCGCCCTGCCACGGGAGCATCGATGTCCATGGTCATCACCGTAGCGCCTACGCACGACAGACTCGCGTTCGATCGCATCATCGGCCGCCTTCCGCTGCCGCGGCGGTCAGCGTGACCTCGACGGTCTTGGAGTTACCGCCCTGTTCGTCGGTGTATGTCACCTTCACCTTGTCTCCTGGCTGGTGGGAGCGGACGGCTGCGATCAGCGCGTCGCCGGAATCGATGGGACGGTCGTCCAGTCGCGTGATCACCGCGCCGGCCGGGATGCCGGCCTTGGCGGCGGGTCCGTCGGGGGTGGCTTCGAGCACGCGCGCGGCGGTGTCCTGCGGGCGCAGTTTGATGCCGATCTGGGCGTAGGTGGCGTGGCCGGTCTTGATCAGTTCGTCGGCCACGCGACGCGCCTGGTCCACGGGGATCGCGAAGCCGAGACCGATCGAACCGCTCTGCGTGCCGCCCGCGGCCTCGCCGCCCAGGCTGGCGATGGCGGTGTTGATGCCGATCAGCTTGCCCTGCCCGTCGACCAGCGCGCCGCCGGAATTGCCCGGATTGATCGCGGCGTCGGTCTGGATCGCGTCGATCACCGGGTTGACCTGGCTGGGCGCGCCCTCGCCGCTGGTGGAGACCGGGCGATTGAGCGCGGAGACGATGCCGGTGGTGACCGTGCCCGCAAGGCCCAGCGGCGAGCCGATCGCGATCACCGGCTGACCAACGGCCAGTCCGTCGGAGGTGCCAAGTTCGATCGGCGTGAGCCCGGTCTTGCCGGTGACCTTGATGACGGCCAGGTCGGAAACAGGATCCGCGCCGATCATGGTCGCGGGCGCGGTGCTGCCGTCGCTGAACACCACTTCCATCTTCGCCGCGGAACCGGCACCGGCGGCGACGTGATTGTTGGTCAGGATCAGCCCGTCGGAAGACAACACGACCCCGGAACCCTCCCCGGAAGCCCTGGCACCCGCGACCTTGATCATCACGACACTGGGCAACACCCGCTGCGCGACCGCCTGCGTGGATCCGGCGGGCGCGTTGGCGACATTGTTGACCTCGGGCTTGGGCACCTCGAGCGCATTGGTCACCGGCGTCGAAGCGGAGTCGGTGGCCATCGCCCCGACCACGCCACCGATACCACCACTGACCAGCGCCAACGCCGCCGCACCCGCAATCAGCCCCAGCCGCACCGGCTTTCGCTGCGGAGCAGGCGCGACACCGAATCCCTGCGACGCGGTAGCGAATGCCTGCGGTGCGGCCCCGAACGCCTGTGTCGCAGGATCGTGCGGCGCAGGGCCCTGCGGATACGACGCCTGACCACCGTGGGGAGCCGGACCCTGCTGATGCTGATCACCGAACGACGAGTGGCCGTGCGGCGCAGGACCCCCGAAGGGCGCCTGCTGCCCGCCGAACGGGGCCTGCCCGCCGTAACCAGCGGGCCCCTGCGCAGTGGCTGCCTCCGACCGGTCGGATGCGCCTGGCTGCCCGACTGTCTCGGCAGACGTCTCCGGGTGCCCGTCGACGGGACGGTCGGCGGGGTGCTGCTGGGGATCGTCGGTCATGGTGTCTGTCTCCTCACGCTTGCGGACCAGCTTCGCTTCGGCTACTGAGAAGGGCCTGAGATCGGACTATCAGTTCGCCGAGACTCCGGCGGTGCTCGCTAGGGTTCGGATTCGTCGAGCAGGGTGGGCGCTTCGCCCGGCAGCACGATGCGCACCAGCGCGCCGCCGCGGTCGGAGGTGTCCACCGCGATGGTGCCGCCGTGCTTGGTCACCACCTGTTTGACGATGGCAAGCCCGAGCCCGGAGCCGGGCATCGATCGCGAGGATGTCGTGCGGTAGAAGCGTTCGAACACCAGCTCGCGTTCGCCGCTGGGGATGCCGGGGCCCGCGTCGCCGACGGCCAGTTCCATCAGGCCGGGTCCGACCGGGCGCATGCTGATCCGCACGACCGCGTCGGGCGGACTCCACTTGGCGGCGTTGTCGAGCACGTTGAGCACGGCCCTTTCCAGGCCCGCCTCGTGCCCGTAGACGAACCAGGGCGCCAGATCGGCCTCGAAGGTAATGCCCACCCGTCGGCGCCGGGCACGCTCGAGCGCACGCTCGGCCACTTCGCCCAGATCCACCCGCTCGTAGACGGTTTCGGGTGCGTCCTCGCGGGCCAGGTCGACCAGGTCACCGACCAGCGTGGACAGCTCACCGATCTGCGCGACCACATCGGCACGCAATTCGGCCATGTCCTCGTCGGGCAGTTGGGGTGCGCCCGGTCGGCCCGACGCGATGAGCAGTTCCATGTTGGTGCGCAGCGACGTCAGCGGGGTGCGCAGTTCGTGGCCCGCGTCGGCGACCAGGCGACGCTGACGGTCGCGTGATTCGGTCAACGCCCGCAGCATCGTGTTGAAACTCTCGGTGAGCGAGGCCAGTTCGTCGTCGCCGGTGACCGGGATCGGGGTCAGGTCGTCGGTGCGCGCGATCCGTTCAGTCGCCGCGGTGAGCCGGGCGATCGGGCGAAGACCGGTGCGACCCACCGCGGTGCCCGCCGCGGCCGCGAGCACGACGCCGCACGCGCCGACCACGAACAGCAGCCAGGCCAGCTGGTCGAGCACCTCGCGGGTGCGGTACAGCTTCTGCGAGATGATCAGCGTCGCGCCACTGTTGGTGCGCGCGGCCAAGACCCGCTGGTCACCCACGGTGCGCAGCGAGGAGTTGATCTTGCCGTCGGCGACCGCGAGTTCCTGCGCCCCGACCGGCGGAATCGTCTGCTGGGGCGGCATATACGGCTTGTGCCCGGCGTAGATCAGCGCGACGCCGACATCGTTGGAGAACAGCCCCGCCAGCACGATCGACTGGAAGCCCGCGGTCTCGAAGTTGTTGTTGATCATGGTGGCCGCGCGGGCCTCGAGCTGGCCGTCGACATCGGCGTACAGCGCCCGCGCCACCATCGCGTAGGCGGCGATCGAGGTCAGCGCGACCGCGATCAGCACCACCGACGCCGCCAGCAATGTCACGCGCCAGCGCAACGACACCGACCGCGTCAACGGCGTCGGCGGACGCATCTCGCTCGCGTCCAACGGCCTGCCGAGAACGGCGACCACGGGTTCCTTCCCAGCCATGCCGCCCGCCTACGGAGGGGTCTCGCGCAGCACGTAGCCCACGCCACGCACGGTATGGATCAGCCGCAGCTCGCCGTCGGCCTCGGTCTTGCGTCGCAAATAGCCGATGTAGACCTCGAGCGCGTTGCCCGATGTCGGAAAGTCGTAGCCCCAGACCTCTTCCAGGATTCGCCCGCGAGTCAGCACGCGACGCGGATTGGCCATCAACATCTCGAGCAATGAGAACTCGGTGCGGGTGAGGCTGATCGCGCGTTCGCCGCGCGAAACCTCACGGGTGACCGGATCCAGCGACAGATCGGCGAACACCATCGCCTCGGAATCCTCACCGGGATCGGGTGTTCGCCGACGCAGCAGCGCCCGTAAACGCGCCAGCAATTCCTCCAACGCGAAAGGTTTGGGCAAATAGTCGTCGGCGCCCGCGTCCAGTCCGGCCACGCGTTCGGACACCGAATCGCGTGCGGTCAAAACGAGAATCGGCAGATCGTCGCCGGTGCTGCGCAGCCTGCGGCACACTTCAAGGCCGTCCAGGCGCGGCATCATCACGTCCAGGACCAGGGCATCGGGCCTGGCCGCGGTCACTTTCTCCAGTGCGTCCAGACCGTCTACGGCCAGGTCGACGGTGTAGCCGTTGAAGCTCAGTGACCGGCGCAGTGATTCCCGCACCGCGCGATCGTCGTCGACTACCAGAATGCGCATGCGCTGTAGTTTGCCGTGATCGACTGAGAACGCACTGAGAGGACCGCCGGGCGCGTCGAGGTGTTGCGCGCACGCCGCCCAGGTGTCAACGCACAGCACTTCGGGAGATCCGTTGTAGGTCTTGACAAAATCGCGCGAATCGTCGTTGTGTCACGGGCTATTCGGAGAATTATCCAAGGTGCCGCCCGGATTGCCGTTGCCCACCCAGCACGGTATCTTTCCTGCGGTAAAAGAAGACCTCCAGTTGGTTCTGCGCTCGCATCGCTCCGCGACCTCCCCGCGCGGGCCGGGGTCACACGTGGAAGCAGAGGCAACGCACGCGGATGGAACCTGCATCGCGCTCCTGGCAATTCAGCCTGTCCAACTGGTCGGTCACGCGCAAGGTCGGTGTGGTGCTGGTGCTGCCGGTGATGCTCGCGACCGCCTTCGCCGTGCTGCGGATCAACAACGAACTGCAGACGATGACGCAGCTCAGCGCAGCCACCGAACAGGCAACCGTCATCCGTCCCGTCATCAAATTCGCCACCGCGACCGAGCAACTGGCCGTCGCCGCGACCGCCAACTGGGGTGCCATCGCCGACCCGCAGACCGACGCCGCGCTCACCACGTACGACCAGGCACTGGCCGAGGTGCAAAGCGCGCTGCGCACCGCCCGCATCGACCCGGCGGTGGCCAGTGAACTCACCGCCGCCACCGTCACCGGCGCCACCCTGCGCAACACCGTGCGCGGCGGATCGCCCGCCATGGTCGGCGAGCAGACCGACGAGATCGGCGAGCGCATCGGCAACGCGCTGTCCAAGACCCCCCAGGTCGAGGACTTCACCGTGCAGCGCTACTTCCTGCAGCTGACCTCGCTGCACCAGGCCCGCCGCGTGCTCACCCGCGAACGCACGCTGGTGGTCTCACCCGAATCGGGTCGCAGTCAGAGCGCGCGCTCGCGCATGCTGGTCGAGCTCGGTTCCGAAGCGAACATGATCAAGACCTACGGCATGATCCTGCCCGAACACTCGGGCAGCATGGCCGCGCTGCTGGACGCGGTGCAGACCCGCATCAGCGTGTTCAGCCAGAACAACGGCGACCCGACCACCAATGCCGCGGTGCTGAACACCCTGCAGGTCAGCGCCGACACCTACTCCTCGACCATCTCCGCGCTGCTGGACAACATCGACCACACCCTGGACTCCAACACCGCCACCGCCCAGACCGCGGCCCTGCGCGAGACCACCCTGGTTCTCGGCATGCTGCTGGCGGGCCTGGCGCTGGCGCTGGCCGTGGCCCGCACGCTGGTGGTGCCGGTGCGCAGGCTGCGTCGCGACGCGCTCGAGGTCGCGCACGTGAAGCTGCCCGACGAGCTGGCCGTGGTCCGCAGTGGCGGCGCCACACCGGAGATCACCCCGGTGGGTATCCATTCCACCGACGAGATCGGTCAGCTGGCTCGCGCGGTCGACGAGATCCACGAGCAGGCCCTGAATCTGGCCGGTGACCAGGCGCGCCTTCGCCTGCAGATCGGCAACATGTTCGAGACGCTGTCGCGGCGCAGCCAGTCGCTGGTCGAACAGCAGCTGTCGCTGATCGAGGAACTCGAGCACGACGAGGACAACCCGTCGCGGCTGCAGACCCTGTTCCGCCTGGACCACCTCGCCACCCGCATGCGCCGCAACGGCGACAACCTGCTGGTGCTGGCGGGCACGGTGCTGCGCCGCGGTCACCTGCCGCCGGTGCCGCTGTCGGACATGCTGTGGAGCGCGGTCTCGCAGGTGGAGGACTACCAGCGCGTCGAGATCGGCAATGTGCCCGACGGTGTCGTGGCCGGTGAGTCCGCGGTCGATATCGAGCACCTGCTCGCCGAGCTCATCGACAACGCGCTGCGCTACTCCCCGCCCAGCACCTCGGTGGCGGTCATCGTCGGCCGGGCGGTGGACAGCGGGTACCTGATCGAGATCACCGACCGGGGCCTGGGCATGTCGGCCGACGAACTGAAAACGACCAACGAGCGGCTGGCGTCGGGTGGCGAGGTCACCGTCGAAACTGCCCGTCGGATGGGTCTTTTCGTGGTCGGCAGGCTCGCCAAGCGGCACACCATCACGGTCAGTCTGCGGCGCACCAACGGTGCGACACCGCAGCCCGGCATCACCGCCAGCGTGCACCTGCCCAGCGCCCTGGTCGCGCCCGCGCCGCCGGTGTCGTCGGCACCGGCCACCGGTCCGAATCCGCTGGTGTCCTCGGGCCCGATCCCGATCGCGCCCACCGGCATCGGCCCGTACGCGCTGACTCCGGCCGATATCACCGGCCCGAACCCGATCGTGGCCACCGGTCCGCACCTGCTGGTGCCGGCTCCGGCGAGCCCGGCGACCAGCCTGAATCTGCCGAACTCGCCGCTGTTCGCGCCCGTTCCGGCACCATCCAACGGGGCGAGCTCGGACTACCCGAGAACCCCGCTGACCAGCGTCGGCCTGCCGCAACGTGTTCCGGCCGCGGTGCCCGCGCCGCCGTCGGAACCGGTGCCGGTCGAAGACGAGAAGCCGGTCGGCATGTGGGCCGAACACGAGCACGACACCGACGATCTCCCGGTGCCGAGCCCGCCCGCCGACGCACGTCCGTTCGACCTGCCCCGTCGCATCCCCGCGTCGGCACTGGCCGGGCTCGCCGCACCCGCGGAACCCTCGCCGGCCGTCGAACCTTCGCCGGTAGCCGAGCCGAAACGGCCCGAACCCGAACCGCGCGAACCCGAACCGCGAGAACCGGCTCCGCGCGCCGCCGAGGTCGACCCCTCGCCGACCACCAGCCTCCGGCTGCAGCCGGTCGCCGGTCCCGCACCGACCCCGATCTACCAGCGGATGGTCTCGGAATGGCTGGTCGAACCGACCACCGCCGCTGCCGAATCCTACGGCAACGGCGCCGCCTGGAGCTCCCCCGGCGACGCGGGCTGGACCGCGGCCGCGGAGGCCGACCACCCGCCCACGTCCTCACGCACTGTCGGCGGCTTGCCGATACGCAAACCGGGCGCCCAACTCGTTCCGGGTGGTCTGCACCCGGCCGAGGAGGCGGGCGATCGCGATCCCGAGGAGATCCGCAACAACTTGACCAGACATCTCAGCGGCGTCCGCAGCGGTCGTGCCGAGATCCAGTACAACGACGGAGGCCTCGAATGAGCAACGCGCACCCCACAGACGAGAATCTGAACTGGTTGGTCGCCCGCTTCACCCGCGATGTTCCCGGCGTCTCGCACGCGGTGCTCGTGTCCGCCGACGGACTGTTGCAGGCCACCAGCCCGCATCTGCCGTCGGATCGCGCCGAGCAGCTGGCCGCGGTCACCGCGGGTCTGGCGAGCCTGTCGATGGGGGCCGCGCATCTATTCGACGGCGGCAAGGTGATGCAGTCGATCGTGGAGATGCAGCGCGGCTATCTGCTGGTGATGAGCGTCGGAAACGGTTCGCACCTGGCGGTTCTGGCGAACAAGAGTCACGACATCGGCCGCATCGGCTACGAGATGGCGTTGCTCGTTGACCGAGTGGGCTCGGCGGTCACCGCCACCGCCCGCTCCGCCGGCTGAGGTGAGATGTCGAGCCCTTACGGATCCGACCAACGGCCGACTACCCGGGTCAGGCCCTATGCCCTGACCTCCGGCCGCACCGAACCCGCGATCGCCCTTCCCCTGGAAGCGGTCGTGGAAACGGTTGCTTATACCGCGAACAACGAGTGGTCCGCAGGCGATCTGCGGATCGAAATCGTGCGTCTGGCCACACATCGGCTGTCTGTCGTCGAGATAGCCGCATACCTGGGACGCCCACTGGGTATGGTCCGGGTGATGATCGGCGATCTCGTAGTGGGCGGGATCCTTCGAGTGCATTCGACGCTGACCGAGCAGGCGAGCTATGACGAACGCCGATCACTGATGGAGAGGACTTTGCGTGGACTCCGTGGCCTCTGATGGCACACGCCCGCCGACACCGGAACAACGGGTAGCGTCGACCAAGATCGTGGTCGCCGGTGGATTCGGCGCCGGCAAAACGACTTTCGTCGGTGCGGTGTCGGAGATCGTGCCGCTGCGCACCGAGGCGATGGTGACCCATTTCTCCGACGGCATCGACGATCTCGCCGAGACGCCGGAGAAGGAAACCACCACCGTGGCCATGGACTTCGGTCGCATCGTGCTGCCGGGCAACCTGGTGCTGTACCTGTTCGGCACGCCGGGCCAGAAGCGTTTCTGGTTCATGTGGGACGACCTGATCCGTGGCGCCATCGGTGCCGTGGTGCTGATCGATACCCGCAGGCTGGAAGACAGTTTCGCCGCCGTGGACTTCTTCGAGGCGCGCGGGCTGCCGTTCCTGATCGCGGTGAACCGCTTCCCCAACGCGCCCCGCTTCCCCATCGCCGAACTGCGCGAAGCGTTGTCGGTGCGCGAGGGCATTCCGATCGTCGACATCGACGCGCGCAATGCCGTCGAGGTCCGTCAGGCGCTGGCGGCGGTGACCGAGTACGCCATCGCCCAGCTGGAGCCGCAGCAGTTGGAAGGGGCGGCACGGCGTGCCTGATCTGTTCGCCGCGACCGGTGCCGAGACTTTCGCGCACGGCACCGGCATCGCCTGGCTGGCCCTTGACCTGTCGGCGCTGGGCGCGCTGGTGGCGTTCGCCTGCATCCGGCACGGGAAGTATTCGATCAAGTACCGGCTGTTGTGGCTGACCATGGCCGCGGTCTCGCTGGGCGGGGTCGGGCTGTGGTTGGCGAATTCGGTGGCGCTGCTTGCCATGCGGGTCAACGACAGCGCCATGCGCTACAACGTGGCGCTGGGCACGGCGGCGGCGGCCATCGCGGTGGTCGGGGTGCTGGCCGGACTGCTGATCAGTGGCCGGACCCTGCAGGTGCCGCGGCTGATCGTCGGCGGGCTGACGATGGGTCTGAGCGTGGGTCTGTCGACCTATCTGACCTTGGACGCGGTCGCGGTGCAGGGCACTGTCGACCAGTCGCTGGGCCTGATCGGGGCGGCGCTGCTGGTGTCGATGGCGGTGTCCACTGCGACGCTGTGGGTTTCGCACGTGGTGCGCCGGGTGGCCTTGCGGGTGGTGATGTCGGTGCTGTTCGCGATGGGCGTGGCGGCGGTGTACTACACGGCGGTCGCGGCGCTGAGGTTCTCGATCGATCCGGGTATCCGGACACCGACCGGGATGCCGCTGTTCGATCTGGTGTTCCCGATGTTCGTGATCGGTGCGCTGGGTCTGACGGTGCCGATCACCGCGGTGCTGGTGGCGCCGGATCGACGCGAGGCGGCGGCGGCACCGCGGCAGCCGGTTTCGGCCTACTGAGGGCAACCAGCTAACGTCCGGTTTGTCCGGATCTTTCCGGTCTTCCGCCCCGCTGTGTCGAGGGCTGCCGACCTGCGGCGATCTGCGGAAAAACCGCCCTTGAAGTGGCGATGGGCGGGTTCCCCCAACTCGGAGAACCCGCCCTCCCGCATGAGAGTACATACCCGTGAACGACTGCGCATCAGTCGTTCAGGAATTTTCTTGTGGCGAAAAACAAACCGGTCGTTGGTAATTCGCTTGTCAGCAAACCTTCCGCAAGCCGTTCGGGACGTTCGCGCCAAGTGGTGTGCATCACACCGTTAACCGGGTGATAGCCCCGGACCGGTTCTCATGGCTCTGAGCAGGCACAACAGTGCCACCGCAAGACCCCTGGACAGCCGACCGTCCAGAACATACCGCCGACCCCACCGAACCCCACCACGAGCGCCGGAACCGAGTTATGGTCGCTGCAGGGCGCATTCGTCTCGCCCGGCACATCCAAGGTTCGTTCGAAGGAGTTCGCATGGCCGTCACAGTGGTGCTCGACAAAGTCCTCGACAAGGCTTTCGAAGACAAGACGCTCGCGGAAATTCTCGCCGCGCCCCCCTCGGCGCTGGCAGGCCTGAACGAGGCCCACGACAAACAACTGCTCGAGGCGCTGAAGATCAAGACCATCGCCGACCTGGGCAACAACAAGTTCTTCCAGCTCGCCGCCACCCTCGTAAAGCTCGCAGAGCGCGAAGGCTGAGTCTTTCAGCGGCTGGCGCCGCGGGGTTTGCGGCCCCCGGTTGCCTCGAATCCGAGGGGCGATACTGCGCCTTCGGCGTTCCGTCTCGCCCCTCGGATCCGAGGCGGGCCGCAAACCCAGAACGTAGAGACACGACGATGGCCTGTCAGGATTCCTGGCAGGCCATCGTCGCATTCAGAGGCGGGCGGGGTCGATCATGCCCTTGCGAACGGCGTTGATGATCCGTCGCGGGACGCGATATTCGACGCCGGCAACAGTGACCTGGACCAGTTGCGGGACTTCCGCTTTCCACTGGGCGCGCCTGCTTCGCGTGTTCGAGCGCGACATTCTGCGCTTGGGGACCGCCATGATTCAGCCTTCCTTCCGGTTGGTGCGCTCGCTCGCCGACGCCGTGGCCTCGGTGGGATCGGCGCAGGGTTCTTCGTGCCAGTCGCCGAAGGGGTCCTCCCACAACGCGACTCGTTCGGGGGCGTGGTCGACCAGCAGCAGCTCGTCGTCCTCGACCAACGCCCAGTGCAGGGCGTGCCGGATCTCGGCGGGATCGGCGTCGTGCGCCAGGATCACCAGCGACACCGCGCGATCACCGAATCGGTCGTCCCATCCCAATCCGGCCATCGCCCGCCGAGTCGGGTCCGCGGCGGCCTGTTCCTGCGCCGTCATCGCGGCCAGCCAGCGACCCGCGCCGCCCACGCGCAGCCCGCCGCCCGCGGATTCCAGCCACACCACCTGATCGGGTTGCGTTGCCAGCCAGACCCTTCCGCGCGCGGTGACCACGCCGTCGAGCAGCACGTCCAACGCTTCGTGCAGGCGGGCCGGGTGAAATGGTCGGCGCGCGGCGAATTCGACGAGCGTGACACCACAGTCTGTGTTCAGGGGCGGCTGGCCACGCAGCAGCGGGGCGTGCGCGTCGAAGATCCGGCCGCGCCGGGAGTCCTCGAGCACGCGGGTGAGCAGGGCGCCGATCTCGATGGCGTCGAAGCCGGAAAGCTCGGGCAACCACGCGACCGGCGCACCGGGGGCGAGCCTGGTCAGCACGGCTTCGAGGCGTTCGTGGTCGAGCGCGTCGGACCCCGCGGTGAGCACGACCAGCGCGTCGGCGAAGTCGACCTGGCCGACGGCGACCTGGGCGACCGTGCGCTCGTCATCGGCCGAAGCGAGGCCGCGATCGGCGAGGACCTCGTCGCCGGTGGCGTCAGCGAGCCACTGCTGTCCCTCGACGCAGGTCAATACCGCCTCGATCCGCACCGTGCGTCCCGCGGGTCCGTCGACGCGATCCGCGACCCCGCTGACCACGACGTTCTCGATCGCATGGCACAGCGCCTCCGCCTCGATGCCCGGATCCAGCGCGAGCACCACCCGCGTGACGTGCTCGCGAGCCGCCAGCGTGCACAGCATCGGCAGCAGATCCGCGCGCAGCGTGCACGACACACACCCGTGCGCCAGTTCGAGCACGGTCGTCGTGGAGTTACCCGCGGTGCGCACCGTGCGACGCACCACGCCTTCGCGCAGCTCGGCGAGGTCGTGGTGCACCACCACGGTGCCCGGCTGTTGGCTCAGCGTCGCCGCGATGTGCTCGACGCCGTCCATGGCGGGTCCGGCGAATCCGGCCAGCAGCACCACGGGCGTTCTCCGGTCTGTCTGGTCCAGCACCCGATACCCCTTTCGACAATGATTTTCATTTACCTGACGGCGACTGTACAGTGCGGAATAATCGTTGTCGAAAATGGTTGTCATAACCATGGAAGGAGGTCGCATGTCGGCCCACTGCCAGGTCACCGGTCGCAAGCCCGGCTTCGGAAAAGCCGTCTCGCACTCGCACCGGCGCACCAACCGACGCTGGAACCCCAACATCCAGCACAAGACCTACTACCTGCCCAGCGAGGGCCGCCGCGTCACGCTGACGGTCTCCGCCAAGGGCATCAAGACCATCGACCGCGACGGGATCGAGGCTGTCGTAGCCCGCATCCGCGCCCGTGGAGACAAGATCTAGGAGCTGAGCATGGCCTCGAAGTCCACCGATATCCGACCGATCGTGAAACTGAAGTCCACCGCGGACACCGGCTTCACCTACGTCACCCGCAAGAACCGCCGCAACGACCCCGACCGGCTGATCCTGCGCAAATACGACCCCGTCGTGCGCAGGCACGTGGACTTCCGCGAGGAGCGCTGATGGCCAAGACGTCCAAGATCGCCCGCAACGAACAGCGGCGCGAGATCGTCGAACGGTTCGCCGCGCGACGCACCGAACTCAAACAGCTCATCCGTAAACCGGGCACCAGCGAGACCGATCGGGCCGCCGCACAGGCCGAACTGCGCAAACAGCCGCGCGATGCCAGTCCGGTACGATTGCGGAATCGGGACGCTGCAGACGGTCGACCTCGCGGTTACCTTCGCAAGTTCGGCCTCTCCCGGATTCGTGTGCGCGAGATGGCCCACCGGGGCGAGCTCCCCGGGGTCCACAAATCGAGCTGGTAGAGACACCCTCGTGAGAAGGAATATCCCATGGCTGTGAAGCGAGCACCGTCCAAGAAGGCACGCGCCGATCAGGGGCGCAAGCCGAAGAAGAACCCGCTGATCGCCGCGGGCATCACCCACGTCGACTACAAAGACGTCAACCTGCTGCGCACGTTCATCTCCGATCGCGGCAAGATCCGCAGCCGCCGCGTCACCGGCCTGACCCCGCAGCAGCAGCGTCAGGTCGCTGTGGCGGTGAAGAACGCGCGCGAGATGGCGCTGCTGCCCTTCACCACCACCAAGTAGGACCGTCGAGAAGTGGCCCCGGGCAAGTTGCCTCGGGGCCACTGTCGTCTGCGCCCCCGGGGTCGCGCGGGCTAGGGTCGAGACCATGAGAACGATGTCGCGCTACACCCTCGCCGCGGCAGCCTTCGGCGTGCTGATCGCACCCATGTCCGGCTGCGCGACCTCGGATGAACCTGCGATCCTACCGGTTCAGACCGACCTTCGCCCCGAGGACGCCAACCCGAGCATCCGCACCCCGCTCACCGCCGATCCCACCCTCGTCAACCCGCACCCGATTCCCTTCACGTCCTGGAATCGCCTGGGCGAGAACAAGATCGGCGTCAACTTCGAGACCGGTAATCCGGAGTGCTTCGCCGTCGACGCCACCGTCACCGAAACCCCCGAGACGGTCACCGTCGCCCTACGCTCGGGCACCCGAGCGGACTCCGTGAACAAGATGTGCACCATGAACATGGTCCTCGGAACCCTCGAAATCACCCTGGATTCCCCGCTGGGCGACCGCGAGGTATTCGACGCCGCATAGACGAAAAAGGGTGCCGCACCGAGTGATTCGGCGCGGCACCCGGTCTACGCTCAGTGTGCGAAGTGGCGGGCACCCGTCAGGTACAGGGTGACGCCGGCTTCCTTGCACAGTTCGACGGTGTCGGCGTCGCGGATCGAACCGCCGGGCTGCACGATCGCGCGCACGCCCGCGGCCACCAGGATCTCCGGGCCGTCCGAGAACGGGAAGAACGCGTCGGAGGCGGCCACCGAACCCTTGGCCCGCTCCCCCGCCCGCTCGACGGCGAGCTTGCAGGAGTCCACGCGGTTGACCTGCCCCATGCCCACGCCGACCGCTGCGCCGTCTTCGGCGAGCAGGATCGCGTTCGACTTCACCGAACGACATGCACGCCAGGCGAATTCGAGATCGGCGAGAGTCGTGACGTCGGCCGGGTCGCCCGCGGCCAGGGTCCAGTTGACCGGGTCGTCGCCCGCGGCGTCGAGCACGTCACGGTCCTGCAGCAGCGCACCGCCGCTGATCGGACGCAGCTCCACACCCTTGCGCTGCGGCGCTTCGGCCACCAACACGCGCACATTCTTCTTGCGCTGCAACACTTCCACCGCACCGGGCGCGTAGCCGGGCGCGATGATGACCTCGGTGAAGATCTCGGCGACCTGCTCGGCCATCTCGACGCTGACCTCACGGTTGGCCGCGATCACGCCACCGTAGGCGCTGACCGGGTCGGTCGCGTGCGCCTTGCGGTGCGCCTCGGCGATGTCTGCACCCACGGCGATGCCGCACGGGTTGGCGTGCTTGATCACCGCGACGGCGGGCTCGTCGAAGTCGAACGCGGCGCGCCAGGCGGCGTCACCGTCGGTGTAGTTGTTGTACGACATCTCCTTGCCGTGCAACTGCTTCGCCTGCGCGATGCCGACCGTGCCGTCGTTGCTGGTGTACAGCGCGGCGGCCTGGTGCGGGTTCTCGCCGTAGCGCAGCACCGCGGCGCGCTCCCACGAACCGGCGACCCAGTCCGGGAACTGTTCGGTTTCCTCGGCCACGGCGGGCACGGCCACCGAGCCCATCCAGCTCGCGACGGCCACGTCGTAGCTCGCGGTGTGCTGGAAGGCCTTGGCCGCCAACGCGGTTCGTTCGGCGAGGGTGAACCCGCCGGACTTCACCGCGGCGAGCACGTCGTCGTAATCGGTGACGTCCACGACCACGCCCACCGACGGATGGTTCTTCGCGGCGGCGCGCACCATCGACGGCCCGCCGATGTCGATCTGCTCGACGCACTCGTCCACGCTCGCGCCGCTGGCCACGGTCTGGGTGAACGGGTACAGGTTCACCACCACCAGCTGGAACGCCTCGACACCCAGCTCCACGAGCTGATCGACGTGCTCGGCGCGACGCGTGTCGGCCAGGATGCCTGCGTGCACGCGCGGGTGCAGCGTCTTGACGCGCCCGTCGAGGGTCTCCGGGAACCCGGTCAGATCCTCGACCTTGGTGACCGGAATCCCGGCCTCGGCGATCTTGCCCGCGGTCGACCCGGTCGACACCAGCTCCACACCGGCGGCGTGCAGCCCGGTGGCGAGCTCGATCAGCCCGGTCTTGTCGTAGACGCTGACCAGCGCCCTCTGGATCGCCTTACGTTCACTCACCGGCGTGCTCGCTCACTGGTATTTCTGCCTTTCGTCCGTCGGAGACAATGCCTCGCGTCGCGACGGCGGCGATGACCTGCGCCAATAACCGTCGCTCGACAACCTTGATGCGCTCGTGCAGGGTGTCCTCGTCGTCGCCGGGCAGTACTGCGACCGCCTCCTGCGCGAGGATGGGACCGGTGTCGACGCCGCCGTCGACCAGGTGCACGGTGGTGCCGGTCACCTTGGCGCCGTAGGCGAGTGCGTCACGCACGCCGTGCGCGCCGGGGAACGCGGGTAGCAGCGCGGGATGGGTGTTGATGAATCGGCCGCCGAAACGCTCGAGGAACGCGGGGCCCACGATCTTCATGAAGCCCGCGGACACGACCAGGTCGGGCGCGAAGGCGTCGACGGCTTCGGTCAGCGCGAGGTCCCACGCGGCACGGTCGGGGTAGTCCTGCACCGCGACACGGAAGTGTTCGATTCCGGCGGTCTCGGCGTGGTCGGTGGCCTGGCAGACGCGGTCGACGCCGACGGCGACGATCTTCGCCGGGTACCCGGGCTCGCGCGCGGCGGCCAGCAGCGCGTTGAGCAGCGAGCCGGTGCCCGAGGCCAGCACGACGACGGTGGCCGGGTTTCTGGCGGGCTTCCACGGGGCAAACGAGGACGTCAGCGCTCTACTCCTGCGTGTGATCGGGTGGCGGCGGGGGCGATAGGCGCCGGGTCGAGCTTAGCGACCGGGGGTCTTGTCCTGATCCGGCAGGTCCGACTCGACCACTTCGACGTCGACGATGTCGTCGGCGGGTTCGGCTTCGGAGCCCGGCGCGGCGATGCTCACTTCGAGGTCGTCGTCGATGTCCTCGACCAGTTCGCCGTCGACTTCGACTGCGGGATCGTGGTATTCGACCGGATCGTCGTCGTACTCGTCGGTGTCGTCGTAGTCGTCATCGTCGTCGTAGTCGTCATCCTCGGCGTACTCGTCGGTCTCGTACTCGTCGTAGTCGGCGGGCGATTCGGTCGGCGCCAGGAACCGATGGGCGAACACCATGCCGACGAAACCACCGAAGGCCAGCCAGGTGATCATCAGCACGACCAGCATCAGCAGATCGACGCCGACCCAGCCGACGGCACCGAGCTGACCGCTGCCCAGAATCGCCAGCACCAGGAACGTCAGCGTGGACAATGCGGCGCAGGTCAGTGTCGCCCACGGCGCGCCGGGACGGTCGTCGCTGGTGCGGCCCAGTTCGATCCCGGCGAGCACGCCGACGCCCAGCGGCACCAGCAGCAGCACCGACCACCACACCGACGCGGGGCCTTCGGGCACCGGGATCAACGCGGGCAGCACGGGCATATGACCGCCGGTCACCCCGAACAGACCGACCGATCCGGCACCGAACAGCACCGTTGCCCCGCACAGGATTCCGGCCGCGCCGATCACCACATTGGGCAGGTACAGCAGCGACACCAGGACCATGCCGAGCACGTCGGTGACGTTGTGGGCCTGCCGGAAAGCGTCGTCCAGACGCGAAAGATGAGTGAAGAACGAGATCACGGTGGCCAGCGCCGCACAGCCGAGCATCCGCAACACGGTGCGACGCGCGGCGCGGGCGCCCAGCACCGCCCATTCCGGGATCTCGATCGGGAGCAGCGCGTACAGCGAACCCCATGCTCGACTCGCGATCCCCGCGGCGGCCGCGCCCAGATACAGCACCAGCACCCAGCCGAAAGCCGAGACCGGACCCGGTGATTCCAGCGGCGTGACGCCCGCGGCATCGCCGGTGACCGCCAGGCACACCGCGGTCATCAGCATCGGTCCGGCCAGCACCGCACCGGCCAACCAACCCAGTTCGACCGGCGTCGGGCGCTTGGGCACCGCGCGTGCGCACTCGCGAGCGGCCAACCAGACCAGCACGGCGGTGGGCACCAGCGGGAGCAGGCCGAGCGTGGTCCGGCCGACGGTGAGCGGAATCTGATGGGCGGCAAGCCACGTGGCGGCGACCGCGGCGGGCGCGTTGTTGAGATCGGTGCCGGTGGTGAGCATGACCACCAGCACGAGCAGCACCGTGGCCGCCAGGGCGCAGATGGTGGGTCGGGCCGCGACCAACAGCAGGGTCCGTGCCCGCTCGGGCGACAGCGACCACCAGGCCTGCTCGGGACCCGACGGTGGTGGCGAGACTGCCTCCCCTGCGCCGCGTGACCCGGAGGTCCGGCGCACGAGGGAGTTACGGGAGCTCATGACGATTCAGCGTGGCAGCTTCCCCGGCGGCCGCGGGTCAGGCGCGCCGCGGGGGCCCCGGGGGGACGGGGGGGGGGCGGACCCCCCCCAAAGACAACCCCGCGGGCCGAGACAGATGTTGTGGGATAAAAAAAAAAAGCGGCCCCCGCAA
>NZ_JBHXRG010000014.1:0-119249 GCF_042716995.1 Nocardia sp. NPDC058640 | reverse complement strand
ACCGGGGGGTACGGAGAAGTTGGAACCAATAAAAAATTATTGGCACTGACATTCATCGACACACTATTGAGTTCTCAAAGAACACACGCACACACCTCTACCCAACATCTTCTCGGAGGGGTTTCGGTGAGGCAAGAGTTCAAACTTAGCTCAGGAACCATCCTGGAAGCAAGTCCCAGTCGGTGTAACCCTGAACACATGATCAGTCAGGCACTCAACGTCCTACCTCGTGTCTGCAACCGCTTGGCGGCTGAGTCGGTGTCCGTGTCGCTCTGACTCGAATAAAGTTACGTGTTGACTAACGCGAAGTCAAATCGCCTGGTCAGCGGGCCTATTTCGGCACATCTACCCGTTCGACCTGTCCCCCGAGCGCCTGCATCTGCTCCACAAACCTCGGGTAACCGCGGTCGATGTGATAGACGTCGTGGACTTCGGTGACACCGTCGGCGACCAGGCCGGCCAGTACCAGGCCAGCGCCCGCGCGGATGTCGGAAGACCAGACCGGCGCGCTCGACAGCCGCGGGATCCCGCGCACCACCGCATGGTGACCGTCGGTCCTGGCGTCGGAGCCCAGCCGGATCATCTCCTCCACGAACCGGAACCGCGCCTCGAACACGTTCTCGGTGATCATCGAGGTGCCGTCGGCGATGGCGGCCAGGCCGATGGCCATCGGCTGCAGGTCGGTGGGGAAGCCGGGGAACGGCAGCGTCGCGAAGTTCACCGCGCGCGGACGTTCGGCCTGCACGACTCGGAAACCGTTGGGCTCGTAGGAGATTCGCGCGCCAGCGGAACGCAGCTTGTCCAGCACCAGGGCCAGGTGCTTGGGGTTCACGCCGGTGACCCGGACGTCGCCGGTGGTCATCGCGGCGGCGATCCCCCAGGTGGCGGCGACGATGCGGTCGCCGATCACCCGGTGGGTGGTCGGCGACAGGCTCTTCACGCCCTGCACGGTCAGCACCGAGGAACCGGCACCTTCGATCCGCGCACCCATTTGCACGAGCATGGTGCACAGGTCGACGATGTCGGGCTCGCGCGCCGCGTTGTCGATGACCGTCTCCCCCTCGGCCAGCACCGCGGCCATCAGGATGTTCTCGGTCGCGCCCACCGACGGGAAGTCGAGCCGGATCCGCGCGCCCTGCAGCTGTTCGGCCGAGGCCACCACGCAGCCGTGCTCGATCGAGCTGGTCGCGCCGAGCAGGCGAAGGCCGGCCTGGTGCATGTCCAGCGGTCGCGAACCGATCGCGTCCCCGCCGGGCAGCGCCACCACGGCGCGTTTGCAGCGCGCCATCAGCGGGCCCAGCACACAGACCGAGGCGCGGAACTGCGTCACCGCGGGGAAGTCCGCGTGGTACTTGGGTTCGGCGGGGGTGTCGATGGTGACCACCGAGTTGTCGCCGCCCACGTCGTCGGAGATCGTCACATCGCAGCCGAGGCCGCGCAGGACCTCCGCCATCAGGGGGACATCGAGGATGTCGGGGCAGTTGGTGATGGTGGTCGTGCCCTCGGCCAGCAACGAGGCAGCCATCAGCTTCAGCACGCTGTTCTTCGCGCCGCCGACCGCGACCTCGCCGACGAGCCGATTACCGCCGGAGACCAGAAACCGTTCGCTCACCACGTCAGCTTATCGACCGTTGGGCCACGACACGCGCCCCTGCCACCAACAAAGCCAATTCGACCGTCGGCGAAGCGCTTTCAGCGCGGCAGGCCGCCACCGGGTTGCCACAGCACATCACCGTCGGGATTGGTGGCCCGACTCAGGATGAACAGCAGGTCCGAGAGGCGATTGAGGTATTTCGCGGGCAACACACTGGTGTCGTCGGGGTGTGCCGCGACCGCGGACCACGCCGAGCGTTCGGCGCGCCGAACAACGGTGCGCGCGGTGTGCAACAACGCAGACAACGGCGTGCCGCCGGGCAGAATGAACGAATTCAGCGGTGCCAGACCGTCATTGAACTCATCGCACCACGTTTCCAGCCGGTCGATGTACGGCTGCGTGATGCGCAGCGGCGGGTACTTCGGTTCGGCGACAACGGGGGTGGACAGATCGGCGCCCGCATCGAACAGGTCGTTCTGGATCTGACGCAGTACGGCCAGCACCGCGGGCTCGGGCGCACCGAGAGCAACAGCGACGCCGAGCGCCGCGTTCGCCTCGTCGCAGTCGGCGTACGCGATCAGCCGCGGATCGTTCTTGTCCACGCGGGAGAAATCGGAAAGGCCGGTCGTGCCGTCGTCACCGGTTCGGGTGTAGATCCGAGTCAGGTGCACGCTCATGAGGGGCCTCCGCGAGTTCGGCGGGCGCGATCGGACGGCCGCGACTCCACCCAGGACAGAAAAGCCGCCATCGAACCGCGGTCGAGCGCCAGCTCGAACTTGCTCTGCGGATCGGTGACGGCTACCACCACGATGTCTTCGGTCATGATGTCGAACTCGTCGCCCTGCGGGGCTCGACGTTCGACGATTTCCAGGCCCTGTCGATGCACCGTGGAATCGGGACCGAATTTCAGGCTGGTGAGTTTGAAGAAGACGAGGCGATCCTCGTCGTAGCGGATCAGGCCGTGGCGCCAGCCCTGGCCACCGCGCGCGGGCAGTGTGCGTAGTAGTGCGGCCGTGCCGCCGCGGCGCAACATCACCAGGCGATAGGTCGAAGCACCGGCGACGAACAGCAGCGTGAGCACCAGAATGATCAACAGAACCATCCCGGTTTGCAATGCCGTACGCCCTTTCGCTCTTGCCGGTGTCGTGGACACCTCTGCCCAGCCATTCAATCACGCCCGCTACGGCGCCCTGCGCCCGGACCGCCTTTCCCCCGCAAGGGGCCGTTAAACAACAGAAACCGGCGAGGAACTGTAAAAGTTCCTCGCCGGCTTCGGTGTTGTTCTACTTCGATCAGTCGGTGACGGTCGCTTCGACCGCGCGCACCTGGCCCTGGGCAGCACGCAGCTGCACCTCGGAGGCGGTGCTGTCGGACAGCACCTTGCGCGCCGCGTCGACGTCGACCTCGCCCGCGAGATCCGCGGACTCGGCCAACACCCGCACGGTGTCGGCGGTGACCGAGAAGAAGCCACCGTGCACCGCGGCCACGATCCGCTCGCCGTCGGTGGTCACGATCGAGACCGTGCCACCTTCCACGAGCTGACCCAGCAGCGGCTCATGGCCCGCCATGATGCCGATCTGACCTTCGGTGGTCTGCGCGCTGACGAACGAAGCCTGGCCGGACCAGAGCTTGCGTTCCACAGCTACGAGATCAACTGTCATCTCCGCCATAGTGGACTACTTCCCGAGGATCTTCTTCGCGGCTGCCTCGACGTCGTCGAGACCACCGCAGGAGTTGAACGCCTGCTCCGGGTAGTGATCGAACTCGCCCTTGCAGACACGGTCGAAGTCGTCGATGGTCTGTTCCAGCGGAACGACCGAGCCGACCTGGCCGGTGAACTTCTCGGCGACGATGAAGTTCTGACCGAGGAACTTCTCCAGGCGACGGGCGCGACCGACGAGGACCTTGTCCTCTTCGGAGAGCTCGTCCATGCCGAGGATGGCGATGATGTCCTGCAGTTCCTTGTACTTCTGCAGGATCCGCTTGACCTCGTTGGCGACCCGGAAGTGGCGCTCGCCGACGATCGACGCCTCGAGGATACGAGAGGTCGAGGTCAGCGGGTCGACGGCCGGGTAGATGCCCTTCTGCGAGATCGGGCGGGAAAGCTCGGTCGTCGCGTCCAGGTGGGCGAAGGTGGTCGCCGGCGCCGGGTCGGTGTAGTCGTCGGCGGGGACGTAGATCGCCTGCAGCGAGGTGATCGAGCGACCCTTGGTCGAGGTGATGCGCTCCTGGAGCTGACCCATCTCGTCCGCCAGCGTCGGCTGGTAACCAACGGCCGAAGGCATGCGACCCAGCAGGGTCGAGACCTCGGAACCGGCCTGGGTGAAACGGAAGATGTTGTCGATGAAGAGCAACACGTCCTGGCCCTTGACGTCGCGGAAGTACTCCGCCATCGTCAGCGCGGACAGGGCGACACGCATACGCGTGCCCGGCGGCTCGTCCATCTGGCCGAAGACAAGGGCGGTGTCCTGGAGGACGCCCATCTCTTCCATTTCCAGGTGGAGGTCGGTGCCCTCACGAGTACGCTCACCGACGCCCGCGAACACCGAGGTGCCCGAGAACTCGCGAGCGATACGGGTGATCATCTCCTGGATCAGCACGGTCTTGCCGACACCGGCACCACCGAACAGACCGATCTTGCCGCCCTTGACGTACGGGGTCAGCAGGTCGATGACCTTGACACCGGTCTCGAGGATCTCGGTCTTGCCCTCGAGCTGGTCGAAGCTCGGCGGCTGACGGTGGATGCCCCACTGCTCGCCATCGCGGCCGAGGCCGGGAGTGTCGAGGCAGTCGCCCAGCGCGTTGAACACGTGGCCCTTGACGACATCGCCGACGGGCACCGAGATCGGCTTACCCGTATCGGTGACGATCGCGCCACGGACCAGACCATCGGTCGGCTGCATCGAGATGGTGCGCACGATGTTGTCGCCGAGGTGCTGAGCGACCTCGAGGGTCAGGGTCTTGGCCACCGACGCGAGCTTGATGTCGGTGTGCAGAGCGTTGAAGAGCTCGGGGATGGCACCACGCGGGAACTCGACGTCCACGACGGGGCCGATGACACGGACGACGCGGCCGGCGGTTTCGCCCACCTGGCTCGCGGTGTCCTTAGTGACAGCTGCGGTCATTGGTTTGGATTCACTTCCTGCGCGTTTAGTCGCGGTCCGAGCTCGACGCCAGCGCATTGACGCCGCCGACGATTTCGCTGATTTCCTGCGTGATCTGGGCCTGACGCACCGAGTTCGCCTCGCGCTGGAGCACATTGGCCAGCTCGTTGGCGTTATCGGTGGCCGCCTTCATTGCGGTGCGCCGAGCCGCGGACTCGGATGCCGCTGCCTCGAGCAACGCTGCGTAGATGCGTGTGTTGACGTACTTGGGCAGCAGAGCACCCAGTAGCACATCGGCATCCGGCTCGAACTCGTACTGTGCCGACACCACCACGTTCGGCGCGTCCGACATGATGTCGTCGCCGAGCTCGTAGTTCTCGTCGACGAAGCTGACCTGGATCGGCGCCAGACGACGCACCTCCGGGGTCTGGGTCAGCATCGACACGAACTTCGTGTACACGATGTGCAGCTCGTCGACACCCTCGATGGTTCCGGTGCCGTCCAGCGATTCGACTTCGCCGTCGGAGCCGGCCATGAAGGCCTCGACCAGGTGCTTGCACGCGGACGACGCATCGGTGTACTTGGGCTGCTGAGAGAACCCGAACCACGATGCCTGCAGCGCACGGTTGCGGAACCGGTAGTAGGTGATGCCCTTGCTGCCCATCACGTACACAACAGGTTCTTTGCCGTCGCCACGCAGCGTGGTCATGAGCTCTTCGGCGCGCTTGAGCACGTTCGAGTTGTAGCCACCGCACATACCGCTGTCACTGGTGATCACCAGGACGGCGGCCCGACGAGCGTTGGGACGCTCGGTCAGCAGCGGGTGCGACAGGTTCTTCGAAGCGCTCGCCAGTTCGCCGAGGACCTTGGTGATCTCCTCGGCGTACGGCTTGGCAGCCGCAACCCTGGCCTGGGCCTTGGAAATTCGCGAGGTCGCGATCAGTTCCTGAGCCTTGGTGATCTTCTTGATCGAATTCACACCACGAATGCGGGAGCGCAATTCGCGCAAACTAGCCACTAGCGGTTCACACTCCCCTCATTCGTCAGATCGGAAATTGCCGACATCATGAACCCGGCTTACTTGTCGACGTGCTTGCGAGTGACCGACAGCGACTCGACCTCTTCGTGGTCGAGCTCGCCCGCGGCGGCCTCGTTCACGATGCGCTTGCCGTTCGAATCCAGGAAGCCCTGCTTGAACTTCTCGGTCTCGGCCTTGATCGCGTCGGCGGCATCGCCGGCGAGGGGCTTCTTGCCACCCTCGAGCGCGTCGAACGAGCTCTGGGTCGCGCCGTGCAGGTACTCGAGCAGCTCGGCGGTGAAGCGACGCACGTCTTCGACGGGCACCGACTCGTAGAAACCGGCGTCGACCAGGTAGATCGAGACGACCTGATCCTCGACCGAGACCGGCGAGTACTGGTCCTGCTTGAGCAGCTCGACCCAGCGGGCACCACGCTCGAGCTGCGCCAGCGACGCGGCATCGAGGTCGGAGGCGAAGGCGGAGAACGCCTCCAGCTCGCGGTACTGCGCCATTTCCAGACGCAGCGAACCGGCGACCTTCTTCATGGCCTTGGTCTGCGCTGCGCCACCGACACGGGAGACCGAGGTACCGACGTTGATCGCCGGGCGGACGCCCTTGTTGAACAGGTCGGACTCGAGGAAGACCTGGCCGTCGGTGATGGAGATGACGTTGGTCGGGATGAACGCCGAGACGTCGTTGGCCTTGGTCTCGATGATCGGCAGACCGGTCATCGAGCCGCCGCCCATGGCGTCGGACAGCTTCGCGCAACGCTCCAGCAGACGGGAGTGCAGGTAGAACACGTCACCGGGGTAGGCCTCGCGGCCCGGCGGACGACGCAGCAGCAGCGAGATGGCGCGGTACGCCTCGGCCTGCTTGGTCAGGTCGTCGAACACGATGAGGACGTGCTTGCCCTGGTACATCCAGTGCTGGCCGATGGCCGAACCGGTGTACGGAGCCAGCCACTTGAAGCCGGCCGAGTCGGACGCGGGGGCCGCGACGATGGTGGTGTACTCCATCGCGCCGTGCTCCTCGAGCGCGGACTTGACGCCCGCGATGGTGGAGCCCTTCTGGCCGATCGCGACGTAGATGCAGCGAACCTGCTTGTTGACGTCGCCGGTTTCCCAGTTCGCCTTCTGGTTCAGGATCGCGTCGATCGCGACGGCGGTCTTGCCGGTCTTGCGGTCGCCGATGATCAGCTGACGCTGGCCGCGGCCGATGGCGGTCAGCGCGTCGATCGCGGTGATACCGGTGGCCAGCGGCTCTTCGACCGGCTGACGTTCCAGCACGGACGCGGCCTGCAGCTCCAGCACGCGGCGCTCGTCGGACTCGATCTCGCCCAGGCCGTCGATCGGCTGGCCGAGCGGGTTGACGACGCGACCGAGGAACTTGTCACCCACGGGAACCGAGAGCACGTCGCCGGTGCGACGGACCTGCTGGCCCTCCTCGAGCGAGGCGTACTCGCCGAGGATGACGGCACCGATGTTGGTGTCCTCGAGGTTCAGCGCGACGCCGAGAACCCCGCCGGGGAACTCGAGCAGCTCGTTGGCCATCGCCGAAGGCAGACCGCTGACGTGGGCGATACCGTCGCCGGTATCGGTCACGAGGCCGACTTCTTCGATGGAGGTTTCCGGGGTGTAGCTCTGGGTGTAGCTCTCGATCGCGCTACGGATCTCGTCGGAGGAGATCGTCAGCTCCGCCATGTTGTTCCTGCTCTCGCTGTGGTCTCGAATGTCGGGGGTTGGGAAGTTGCTGTGTGCGGGCCCTTGTCAGGACAGCGCGCGGCGCAGCTTCTCCAGTCGGCCGGTGGCGCTGCCGTCGATCACGTCGTCTCCGACGCGGACGACGACGCCGCTCAGCAGCGTCGGGTCGACCTGCACGTGCACGGTGACGGCCTTGCCGTAGATCCGCTGCAGGGAAGCCGACAGCTTCTCCTTCTGCTGATCGTTCAGCTCGACTGCCGAGTTCACGTGGGCGACGATCTGGTCACGACGTGCCGCCGCCAGATCGGACAGGGCGTCGAGGGAGACGCCGATGTTGTTGGTCCGCAGCCGGGTGACCGCCTGCTCGGCCAACGCCAGGGTGACGGGCTCGGCCTTGCCGGTGAGCAGTGCCACGATCAGTTCGCGCCGCGCCGGAGCGGGCTTTCCCTGATCGGACAGTGCCTGTTCCAGCTTCGGATTGTCGGCGACGATGCGTCCGAGCCGGAACAGCTCGTCCTCCACCGCGTCCTGACGCCCACCGACAGCAGCGGACTCCAGCAGAGCCTCCTGCCCCAGCAGCACCAGGGTGTCGACCAGGTCGCGGGTGCGTGACCAGTTCTGAGCCACCGCGGTGGTCAGCACTGCCTGCGTGGCAGCGCTGACCTTGCCGCCGAAGACCCGTTCGCTGAGTTCAGCGCGCGCCGAACCCGGCACCGAGGAGTCCGCGAGCGCCACACGCAGCGAACGCTGGTCGTCCAGCACGGCGACAACGGCGAACAGTTCCGACCCCGTTGTGGCCGCAACAGTTTCGCTTCCGGTCAGGGCGACCCGAAGCGCCTCGCGAGACCGGGTACTGGCCTCACGGCTCGCTGCGTACATGCTTCTCACTTTCGCGTCGCTACCTTCCGACCCCGATGGAGTTGGTGTCGTCGAGTTCGCTGAGGAACTTGTCGATCGACGCCGCCTGCTTGGCTTCGTCCGAAACAGACTGACCGATGATCTTCTCGGCCAGGTCGACGGCCGTACGGCCGACCTCGGAACGCAGCTCCGTCAGGATCTGCTGGCGCTGGGCTTCCAGCTGGGTGTGACCGGCGGCGACGATGCGGTCGCTTTCGGCCTGGGCGTCCGTGCGCATCTGCGCCAGGATCTGTGCGCCCTGGGTGCGCGCTTCCTCGCGGATGCGTGCGGCCTCGAGCCGGGCGTCGGCGAGCTGCTGCTGGTACTGCTCCAGCGTGTGCTGCGCCTCGGCCTGGGCTGCTTCGGCCCTGGCGATACCGCCTTCGATCTTGTCCGTGCGTTCTTCGAGTGTCTTGGTCACACGCGGGATCACGTATTTCCAGAAGAGCACGCCGATGATGACGACGCAGACGATCGACCAGACGATGTCGTACGTTGCGGGGAGGAGAGGATTCACATCCTCTCCACCCTCGGCTGCGAGCGTGATGATGTCGCGCATCGGAATCAGAAGATGAAGCCGGCGACGAGGCCGATCAGCGCCAGCGCCTCGGTGAACGCGATACCGAGGAACATGGTGGTGCGGATCTGGCCGGACAGCTCGGGCTGACGCGCGATGCCTTCGATGGCCTTACCGACGACGATACCCACGCCGATGCCGGGGCCGATCGCGGCGAGACCGTAGCCGAGGGCACCGAAGCCCTTGAAGGTGCTCTCGGTGGTCGCGGCTTCCTGGGCCAGGTAAGCGAGGCTCATGAATCTTTCCCTTTCTGTTGCTCACCCGCCGGTCGGCGTGTGTAGCAGGTTTCCGGTCGTTGGTCAGTCAGGTCAGTGGTCGGCAGCGTGCTGCGACTGGCCGATGTACACGGCGGTCAGCAGCGCGAAAACGTAGGCCTGCAGGAAGATCACCAGCAGCTCGAACAGCGTGAAGCCGATGCCGGCCAGCAGCGAGAAGGGCGAGAAGACCTTCATCCACGCGGTGGCATCGAACAGGAAGTACCAGGTCGCGCTGAAGAACAGCACCAGCATGATGTGGCCGGCCAGCATGTTGGCCAGAAGACGCACGGTCAGCGTGAACGGGCGCAGGATGAAGGTCGAGATGAACTCGATCGGGATCAGCAGCACGTGCAGCGCGACCGGCACGTCGGGCACGACGATGCTGTGGCGGATGTAGGAGAAGAATCCGTACTTCCGGATGCCGACGTAGTTGTACGTGATGTACACGATCGCGGCCAGGACGATCGGCATGCCGATGCGCGCGTTGGACGAGATGTTCAACCCGGGAATCACACCGGAGAAGTTCAGGAACAGAACCGTGAAGAAAATCGTCGCGAGCAGCGGCAGGAACTTCTTGCCGGTTTCCTTACCGAGGACCTCGTCGGCGATCTGCTCCTTGACGAAAACCACACCGGCTTCCATCACGTTCTGCAGGCCGCGGGGCACGATCTTCGGCGACCGGAAAGCCAGCACGAAGACGGCCACCAGAACGGCGGTCATCAATAGGCGGACCAGCATCAGGCGATCGAGTTCGAACGGCGTCCCCGCGAACAGCACTGCTGGAGGGTAGAAGTCGGACAGCGATGGCGCGTGAAACTCGCCCGCCGCCAAAGTGATGACGCTCAGCGTTCTCTCCCGTGTTCGGGCCGCGGGTACGACGGTCATTCCCGCGGTTCGATCGGACATTGACGATCAATGGGGTCGACTCTGGTCGGCTCGAAATTCGACAGCCGCTCGTACGGTGTAACCCGTACTGCTACTGATCGGGCGTCGGCGACATCGTCGACATGCTTCAACCGGGCACATTCCACCCGGATCGGCAGTAAGCATAGCGGCACCGGGTGGGATCTCGATGATCCCCCCTGGCAACCCGAGGCATTGCCCCGAGTTCGTCGGGTTGCGCCTCTAGCTTGGGTGCTTGCTTACCAACACTTTACCAAGCTATCTACGACAGTGTGTAGCTGGGTTGGATTATTCCTGCTCGGAAGCCGTTTCGCCGTCTCCCGCGCGTGTCGTGACGTACGGAACCTTCTGGCTCACAACGCCGTACGTCTCCGCGCCCAGCACGATCAGCAGGGCTCCCACCACGGTAAAGAACAGTGCGGGCCTGCTGTAGAAGTCGAACTGGTTCAGCACCACGATGACCAACAGCGCCACCAGCATCTTGCCGACCCAGCTGACCAGCATGACCGCACCGGCCATGGTCGGCGGCAGCTTGGCGCCGATCAGGACCGCCACGACCGTGGTGAGAATGAACCCGCCACCGATCGCGGAGCCAAGCAGCGCACCCCACAGGCCGGGCATCCCGGCCACCGCGGCGGCGATCGCCACCGAGACGACCACGAGCACGCCGAGGCCGATCAGGCCGTAACGCAGGGCGGCGCGCAGGGGGGCATCGGGGCCGGGCACGGGTTCGGGTGTAAAGCTCACGCGCCGAACTTTACCTTGCGCGCCGATCTCACTGTTTGGCCGACTCGGTCCGTCTTATCGAGGGGATCGCGGTCACTACCAGCGCGAACACCAATCCGCCCGCCACCAGCAGGACAACCAGACGCCGATCCATCAGCGAGGTTCCCACCGCGCCGAAAGCCAGTACACCGACCCATAAATAGATCAGCAGGACCACGCGACGGTGCGAATGTCCGATCTGTAGCAATCGGTGATGCAGATGCATTTTGTCCGGTGTGGAAAAACTCACGCCCGCGCGTACCCGGCGCACGATCGCCAGCAACAGATCCAGCACCGGAATGAACATCACCGCGCCCACCAGCAACAGTGGGGACAACAGGCCGACAATGTCGCGCGGGCCGTAACCCTGCAGCGGAATTCGACCCGAAGCACCGGTGGAAACCGCCGCCAAGATCAAACCGATCATCATCGAACCGGTATCGCCCATGAATATTCGGGCGGGCGAGAAATTGTGTGGCAGAAATCCCAGGCACGCGCCTGCCAGTGCGGCGGCCAGCAACGCGGGCGGATAGGTGTCCACCGAGCCGCCCTGGTCGTAGAGCAAACCGATGGAGAACACGAAAACAGCGGTCGCGCAGATCAATCCCAGACCCGCGGCCAGTCCGTCCAAACCGTCCACGAAATTCATCGCATTCACCAGCGTGACGGTGATGGCGACGGTGACAAGACCGCCCTGCAGCGCGTCCAGCACCACGGTGGTGTCGTTGAACGGGTTGTAGATCACGTACCAACTCAGGCCCATCACGGCCATCACGCCGGCCGCGGTGATCTGCCCGACGAATTTGGTGAGCGCGTCCAGGCCCCACCGGTCGTCGACGATGCCGACCAGCACGATGATCGTGGCGGCCACCAGCACCGCCGGAATATCGGGGGCGTAGTCGAAACCTCTTCGCAGCGCGGGCAATTGGTGCGCGAACAGCACCGCGGCGACCACGCCGATGTACATGCCGACACCGCCCATGCGCGGCACCGGCTTCACGTGCACGTCACGCTCGCGCGGCACCGCCACCGCGCCGAACGCGATGGCCAGCACTCGCACGCCGCCGGTGGCCAGGAAGGTCACCGTGGCCGAGACCAGCAGCACGAGCAACAGCTCGCGCAGGGGAACGACTGAACTCATCAGTGGCGTGCGATCACCGCTGCGCGGCGGTGGTCAGGGCTTCGGGCGCCATGCCGAGCACCTCCGCGATATCGGCCACCGACACAGCACCTTCCCGCAACACCCGCGGCTGATCCGCGGTGAGATCCACGATCGTCGAGGCCACCGCGTGCTCGGCCGGACCACCGTCGAGATACACGCTCGCCAGCGACCCCAGCTGCTCGCGCGCTTCCGCGGCGGTGGTGGCGGGCGGCTGCCCCGAGACATTGGCACTGGAGACCGCGAGCGGTCCCACTTCACGCAACAGTTCCAGCGCCACCGGATGCAACGGCATCCGCAACATCACGGTCCCCCGGGTATCCCCGAGGTCCCAGGCCAGCGAAGGTGCCGCTTGCACAACAAGACTCAGGGCACCGGGCCAGAACGCGCGGATCAGTTCCCGCGCCTGCGGCCGCACCGAGAACACCAGTCCGTCGATGGTGTGCCACGACCCGACCAGCACCGGCACCGGCATATCGCGCCCGCGTCGCTTGGCCGCGAGCAGATCGCTCACCGCGGCGGAATCGAACGCGTCGGCGGCCAGGCCGTAGAGCGTGTCGGTAGGCATCACGACCAACCTGCCGGACTTCAGCGCGCTGGTTGCGGCGGTGACTCCGGCGGCCCGCGAATCGGCCTCGGCACAGTCGTAGACGGTACTCACGGGGCTTATCCTAGGGATGTTGACTGGCAACGACGAAGCGGGGCTTGCCTGCGAGGTCGGGGTGTTCGGTGACGTCGGTGAAACCGGCCGAACGCAACAGTGCCGCTACTCCCCCGCCGTTGGTGTCGTCGTGCTCGATCGCCGTCGCGCCGCGAGGGCGCAGCAAGCGGGCGATCGTGGGGACCATCGCGCGGATCACGTCGAGGCCGTCCGGGCCGCCGAACAGGGCTCGGTGCGGGTCGTGGTCGGCTACCTCGGGATCGAGGACGGCCGCTTCGGGGATGTAGGGCGGGTTGGAGACGACCAGGTCGACGGTGCCGTTCAGGGGGGTGAGCAGTGTTTCGTCGGTGACATCGTCGGCGTGCAGGGTGATGGGGGTGTCGCCGGCGGCGATACGGGTGTCGGCATTGCGACGGGCCCAGATGATCGCGTCGGGGTCCAGTTCCACGGCGTGGACCTGGGCGTCGGGGCGGGCGTGCGCAAGCGCGAGGGCCAGGGCGCCCGAACCGGTGCACAGGTCGACCACGATCGGCGCGTGGTCGTGCGGCAGCGTCTCGAGGTAGGCCAATGCCCACGCGAACAACAGCTCGGTTTCCGGGCGCGGGACGAACACGCCGGGGCCCACGGCCAGATCGATTTCGCCCATCGGGGCGGTTCCGGTCAAGTGCTGCAAGGGAATTCGCGCGGCGCGCTGTTCGATCAGCGCCCGGTAGCGGTCGGCGATCTCCGGTTCGACCATCGGGATCAAGGCCAACCGCATGCGCTGGGTGTCCAGCACATGGGCGGCCAGATTCTCCGCGTCGGGCATGGGCGAACCGACGCCCGCCTCGGCCAACCGCTCGGCGGCTTCGACGATCAGCGGACGCAACCGCAGACGTTCGGTCATCGAGTTGCTCCTAATGCCCGCGCGCCCGACGCGATGACGGCGTCACTGCACTGACCTCGCACACCGGGACTGGTCTGGCACGCGACCGACAACGGGCTGATCATGTCGGCTACTCCGCGGCCATGCGCGCGTCGCGATCCGCCTTGCCCAGCGCGTCCAGCAGCGGGTCGAGCTCACCGTCGAGCACCGCGTCGAGATTGTGCGACTTGAAACCGATGCGATGATCGGCGATCCGGTTCTCCGGGAAGTTGTAGGTGCGGATGCGTTCGGAACGGTCGACCGTGCGGATCTGGCTCGCGCGCCCGGCAGCGGCTTCCTGGTCGGCCTGTTCCTCGGCCAGTGCCTGCAGTCGCGCGGCCAGCACCTGCATCGCGCGCGCCTTGTTCTGCAGCTGCGAACGTTCGTTCTGGCAGGTCACCACGATGCCCGAGGGCAGGTGGGTGATGCGAACGGCAGAGTCGGTGGTGTTGACGCCCTGGCCGCCCTTGCCCGACGACCGGTAGACGTCGATGCGCAGGTCGGTTTCGTCGATCTGCACCTGCTCGACCTCGTCGGGCTCCGGGTAGATCAGCACGCCGGCGGCGGAGGTATGGATGCGGCCCTGCGATTCGGTCACCGGCACGCGCTGCACCCGGTGCACCCCGCCCTCGAACTTGAATCGCGACCACACACCGTCGCGCGCGGCGTCCTTGCTCTTGATCGACAGCGTCGCGTCCTTGTATCCGCCCAGGTCGGAATAGGTGACATCCAGCGTCTCCACCTTCCACCCGTGCCGCTCGGCGTACCGGATGTACATGCGCGCCAGATCGGCGGCGAACAACGCCGATTCCTCGCCACCTTCGCCGGACTTCACCTCGAGCACCACGTCGTCACCGTCGTGCGGGTCACGCGGGGCGAGCAGATCGGCCAGCGCCTGCTCGAGTTCGACCTGTTGCGCCTCGAGTCCGGGCACTTCGGCGGCGAAAGAAGAATCATCGGAAGCCAGCTCACGAGCGGCCTCGAGATCATCGCGGACGGCCTCGAGCTTGCGATAGGTCGACATCACGGGCGCCAACTCGGCAAACCGCTTACCAACACGCCGCGCCGCTCCGGTGTCGTTGTGCAACGACGGATCGGCGAGCTGCATCTCCAGACCCGCGTATTCGGCGAGGATGTCGTCGATGGCAGACGGCTGCGTCACGTGAAGTTCCTTATTTTGTGCGAAAAAGCGAATGACCTCGGGCAGAGAAACCACCGACGCCCGGCCTGCAGAAGCAGTACCGGGCGTCGGGGGAGGTAACTAGGAAGCGTCTTCGGTCTTCTTGGCACCGGGGCGCTTGCCGTAGCGAGCCTCGAAGCGAGCAACGCGGCCGCCGGTGTCGAGGATCTTCTGCTTGCCCGTGTAGAACGGGTGGCACTGCGAGCAGACCTCGACCGAGATCTGGCCGGACTCCTTGGTGGAGTGCGTCTGGAAGGTGTTGCCGCAACCACACACAACGGTGGTCTCGACATACGTGGGGTGGATTCCTGCCTTCATGGGCGTCCTCTCGATAATGGTCGCCGGGTCGTATCCCCAAGAAGTGGGGTACGTGAACCGGAACCGACTAGGCGGGAGTCTGCGAAACCTCGCAGACACACAGCGGTCCAGTATGCCAGATCAGGCCGCACCCACTGAGAACACCCCCCACCTCAGCTTTGTTCCCCGAAATACAGCAAGGGCCCCGCCGAAGCGGAGCCCTTGTCGTAGTTCTAGACGATCACTCGTCCAGAGCGCTCGGTGCGGTCTTGGAGACCGTCATCAAGAACTCGAGGTTGTTCTTGGACTTGCGCAGACGATCCATCAGCAGATCGATCGCCTGGTGCGAATCCAGACCCGACAGCACGCGACGCAGCTTGTGCACCACGGCCATCTCGTCGGGCGACAGCAGCAGTTCATCGTGCCGGGTGCTCGACGGGTTGATGTCCACCGCGGGGAACACGCGACGTTCGGCGATCTTGCGGTCGAGCTTGAGCTCGGCGTTGCCGGTGCCCTTGAACTCCTCGAAGATCACCGTGTCGCCGGTGGAACCGGTCTCCACCATCGCCGTGGCGATGATGGTGAGCGAGCCACCGTTCTCGATGTTGCGTGCCGCGCCCAGGAACCGCTTGGGCGGGTACAGCGCGGTCGAGTCGACACCACCGGACAGGATGCGGCCCGAGGCAGGCGACGAGTTGTTGTACGCACGACCCAATCGAGTGATCGAATCCAGCAGCACCACAACGTCTTTGCCCATTTCCACCAGACGCTTGGCGCGCTCGATGGCGAGCTCGGCGACGGAGGTGTGGTCACCCGGCGGGCGGTCGAAGGTGGAGGCGATGACCTCACCCTTCACCGAACGCTGCATATCGGTGACCTCTTCGGGACGCTCGTCGACCAGCACGACCATGAGGTAGCACTCGGGGTTGTTGATCGAGATCGCGTTGGCGATGTCCTGCATGATCGTGGTCTTACCCGCCTTGGGCGGGGACACGATCAGCGCACGCTGACCCTTACCGATCGGCATGATCAGGTCGATCACGCGCGTGGTGAGCTTGTTCTGCGCGGTTTCCAGGCGCAGGCGCTCGTTCGGGTACAGCGGGGTGAGCTTCTGGAAGTCCGGACGTCGACGCGCCGCATCCAGATCGCCACCGTTGACGGTGTCCAGTCGAACCAGCGGGTCGAATTTCTGACGCTGGTTGTTCTGCTCGCCGTCGCGCGGGGCACGCACCGCACCGGTGATCGCGTCACCGCGGCGAAGGCCGTTCTTGCGCACCAGGTTCATCGACACGTACACGTCGTTGGGGCCTGCGAGGTAGCCCGACGTCCGCACGAACGCGTAGTTGTCGAGGACATCGAGGATGCCGGCGACCGGCTGCAGGACGTCGTCCTCGCGAATGTCGTAATCGCGGGCCTCGGTCGGGCCGTTGCCCACCGGACCACCGTCGCGGTCGCGACCACGACGACGCTCACGGAACCGACGTCCCCGGCGACCGCGGCCGCCTTCCTCGTCGTCGTCACCACGGTCGTCGCGGGGTCCGCGATTGCCGCCGGCGTTGTTGCCGTTGGAGCCCTGATTCTGGTTGCGCTCGTTCTGATTACGCTCGCCACGGTTGTTGCCGCCGCGATCGTTGCCATTACGGTCGTTGCGCTCGCCACGCTCGGCACCATTGCGGTCGCCACGCTCGCGTCGACGATCGCCGGAGTCGCCACCCTCGGCCTTGTCTGCCTGCTTGGGCTCCTCGGCGCGATTGTCGGCCCGGTTGTCGCCGCCCGCGTTGCGGTTGTCGGCGGACGCGTTGCGGTTCTCGGCGGAAGCGTTGTCGCCACCACCGGAACGGCCCTGGTCACGCCCACGACGCTGCCTGCCACGACCACGCTGACCGCTCTCGCGACCGGAATCCTCACCGGCTTCGGCGGGGGCATCGGTCTTGACCTGCTCGGTCTTGGCAGGCTCGGTCTTGGCCGGCTCGGCCTTGGCCGGCTCGGCCTTGACCTGCTCGACCGGAGCCTGCGCGGCCTTGACCTCGACGGCCTCGACCGGCTTGTCAGCCTTGGCGGCCTTGGGCGCTTCGGACTTGGCGGGCGCGTCGTTCACGACAGGCGCGGCGGTCTCGGTGCGCTTGTCGCCGCGAGCGGGCGCACCGGCCTGATTTTCCTTGATAGCGGCGATGAGATCGCCCTTACGCATTCCGGAGGTGCCTCGGATACCGAGCTCCCCCGCCAGTGCGCGCAACTGCGGCAACAGCATTCCAGTCAGCCCCGATCGTGCGACGTCGGTGTGTTCGCTCATTTTCGAAATCTGTCCGGATTCACTTTCGCGGCTGCCCGAGTTCGTAGGGTTGGAATCCACCCCGGGTGTCGCGAGCAGGTCCGTTTCTGTCACGGAAGTCCTTTCCTTCCCTCGAATGCCTTGCGCTGATTCGAGGGTTCCGTTCCGTAGACCCGGCAACATATGCCGAGCTCGGATTATGCGTCCATGTTCGACGCCTGTGCCGTACTACCCGCCGCGGAAGACCGGAGGCTTCGCCACCAGAAGACAGTGGTGATGGGGAGCGATTGCCCTGATGAAGCACCGGCGTCTGATGCGCACGATGTACGGACTTGCCCAGAATAGCTGCCCATTGCGAACAACGGCAAGGCAGGCACGCCGTCAGTGCGTTTCGACCCCGTCGGCAATGCCGGGTTCGAGCACGCGCAAACCGTCCGATTCGGCTTGTTCGCGCAGGTCATCGGGGAATTCTTCGGTGGTCAACGCCAGAATTGTCGGTCCGGCGCCCGAAACGGTCGCCGCGATTCCCGCGTCACGCAACCGCGCGATCCACTTTGTGGTCAGCGGTAGCGCGGGCGCACGCTGGGTCTGGTGCAGCCGGTCCTGCGTGGCCGACATCAGCAGATCGGGGCGTTCGGTCAGCGCGACCACGGCCAGCGCCGCCCGGCTGACGTTGAACGCGGCGTCGCCGTGCGGCACCTGCTCGGGCAGCAGCCCGCGGGTGTGCGCGGTGGACGAGCGCTCCTGCGGGATCAGCACCACCGGACGCAACGCGGGCGACGGCGTCAGCCGCACGGCCCGGTAGTCACGCCCCGACACCGCATCGGTTTCGGTCCACGACACCACGATTGCGCCGAGCACGCTGGCCGCGGCATTGTCGGGATGGCCTTCGAATTCCGAGGCCAGCTGCACCAGACGGTCACCGTCCAGGCGCAGCGCGGGATCGAACTTCGCGGCAAGCCCGGCACCGGCGGCCAGACCACCGACCACCGCCGACGCACTGGAACCCAGACCCCGCGAGTGCGGAATCACGTTGCGGCACACCACGTCCAGGCCGTCGGCCCACACACCCAGCGATTCCAGTCCACGCTCGATCGCGCGGACCACCAGATGGGTAGGGCCCCATGGCACGTCGTCGGCGCCTTCACCCTCGACCCGGATGTTCAGACCCGATTCGGTTGTGCGCACCACGATTTCGTCGTAGATGCCCAATGCCATTCCCAGACAATCGAATCCGGGTCCGAGGTTGGCAGTGGAGGCGGGAACACGCACGGTCACTTCGAGACCGGCGGGCAGTGTCGCTGTCATCAGGGTGGGTTCAGGGCTCAACTCAGGCCAGCTCGAGTTCGCGGGCGATAGCGACCGGGTCCACGGCCACGGGCTTGACCTCGGGCATTCCGGCCAGGGCGTTGTCGGGGTCCTTGAGACCGTTGCCGGTCACGGTGCAGACCACGGTCAGGCCCGAATCCAGCCAGCCTTCCTTGCGCGCGGCCAGCAAACCGGCAACGCTCGCGGCCGAGGCGGGCTCCACGAAGACACCCTCGCGCGCGGCGACGAGGCGGTAGGCGGCCAGGATCTCGTCGTCGGTGGCCGCGCGGAACGCACCACCGGACTGCTCCTTGGCTTCCATCGCACCGTTCCACGACGCCGGGGCGCCGATCCGGATGGCGGTGGCGATGGTCTCGGGGTCCTTCACCGGAGCACCGTGGACCAGCGGCGCGGCACCGGCAGCCTGCACGCCGAGCATGCGCGGCAGCACCTTGGTGATGCCGTCGGCGTGGTACTCGCGGTATCCGCGCCAGTACGCGGTGATGTTGCCCGCGTTGCCGACCGGCAGCACGTGCACATCGGGGGCCTTGCCCAGCACGTCGCAGATCTCGAACGAGGCGGTCTTCTGCCCTTCGATGCGCGCCGGGTTCACCGAGTTCACCAGGCCGACCTGCGGGAATTCCGCGGTGACCTTGCGAGCCAGCTCGAGGCAGTCGTCGAAGTTGCCCTCGACCTGGATGATCTTGGCGCCGAGCATCACGGCCTGGGCCAGCTTGCCCATCGCGATCTTGCCCTGCGGGATCAGCACCGCGCATTCCATGCCGGCACGCGTGGCGTACGCCGCGGCCGAGGCCGAGGTGTTGCCGGTCGACGCGCACAGCACGGCCTTCTGACCGCGGTACTTGGCGTCGGTCATGGCCATGGTCATGCCGCGGTCCTTGAACGAACCGGTCGGGTTGGCGCCCTCGACCTTGAGGTACACCTCGCACCCGGTGAGCTCGGACAGGTACGGCGCGGGCACCAGCGGGGTGCCGCCCTCGAACAGGGTCACCGGCTCCCAGTCGGCCGCACCGGCCAGGCGGTCGCGGTAGGCAGCGATCAGACCGGGCCAGCGCGAGTGCACGCCGGTCTGGGGGGCGATGCCGGTGGAGCTCATTCTTCGGTGCCTTCCAGTCTTAGAACGCTGGTCACAGCGGTCACGGATTCCATGTCCGCCAGTACTGCGACAGTATCTGCCAGCGACGATTCCACCGCATGGTGGGTGACGACCACCAGGCGCGCGCCGTCGCCGTGGCCCTGCTGACGCACCGTGGAGATGCTCACCCCGTGCTGCGCGAAGGTGTCGGCGACCGCGGCGAGTACGCCCGGACGGTCCTCTACCTGCAGGTTCACGTGGTAGCGGGTGGGGGTGTCGCCGATCGGCGCGATCGGCAGTTCAGCATAAACCGATTCGCCGGGCGCACGCCCACCGTAGAACTTGTTGCGCGCGGCCATCACCAGGTCGCCGAGCACGGCCGACGCGGTGGGGGCGCCACCGGCACCCTGCCCGTAGAACATCAGGCGACCGGCGTTGTCGGCTTCCACGACCACCGCGTTGAACGCGCCGTTGACCGAGGCGAGGGGGTGCTTGCGCGGGATGAGCGCCGGGTACACGCGCACGGAGACGCGATCCTTGCCGCCCTGCGCCGAAGTCGGCTCGCCCGGACCTGCGGAAACGCGCTCGCAGATGGCCAGCAGCTTGACCGTGCAGCCCACCGCGGAGGCGGTTTCGAGGTCTTCGGCGGTGATCGCGGTGATGCCCTCGCGGTACACATCCGCCGCGGTCACCCGCGTGTGGAACGCCAGCGAGGCCAGGATCGCGGCCTTGGCGGCGGCGTCGTAACCCTCGACGTCGGCGGTGGGATCGGCTTCGGCGTAGCCCAGCGCGGTGGCCTCGGCGAGCACGTCGTCGTAGGCGGCGCCGGTCTCGTCCATGGCCGACAGGATGAAGTTGGTGGTGCCGTTGACGATGCCGACGACCTTGTTCACCCGGTCACCCGACAGCGACTGGATCAGCGGCCGGACCACCGGGATCGCACCGGCGACGGCGGCTTCGAAGTACAGGTCGGCGCGGCTGCCCTCGGCGGCGGCGGCCAGTTCACCGGTGTAGTCGGCCAGCAGCGCCTTGTTGGCGGTGACCACGGACTTGCCCGCGGCCAGTGCGTCGCCGATCAGCTTGCGCGCGGGGTCGATGCCGCCCATGACCTCGACCACCAGGTCGACATCGTCGCGGGCCAGCAACGCCTCGGCGTCGGTGGTCAGCAATTCGGCGGGCACGCCGCGGTCCTTGCTGATGTCGCGCACGGCCACACCGCGCAGTACGAGCGGCGCACCGACTCGTGAGGCCAGGTCGTCGGCGTGATCGCGCAGTACGCGAACCACCTCGGTACCGACAGTGCCCATCCCGAGTACGGCTACACCCAGCGGGCGTCCCGCGTCTTTGGTGCCGTTCATTGTTCCACCTCCAGGCTGAGCAGGTCCGCCACCGTTTCCCGGCGCAGAATCAGTCGCGACGCACCGTCACGCACCGCGACCACGGCGGGTCGGGTGAGCAGGTTGTAGCGACTGGACATCGAATAGCAGTAGGCGCCGGTCGCCGCGACGGCGACCAGATCCCCGGGTGCCGCGTCGGCGGGCATCCACGTATCGCGAATGACGATATCGCCACTCTCGCAATGCTTTCCGACCACGCGAGCGACGACCGCGTGGGCGTCCGACGAGCGCGAGACCAGACGGCAATCGTAGTCGGCCTGGTACAGCGCGGGGCGGATATTGTCGCTCATCCCGCCGTCCACGCTGACGTAGCGACGGCGCGCGCCACCGTCGAGTTCGACATCCTTGATGGTGCCGACCTCGTACAGGGTGACCGTGCCGGGGCCCGCGATGGCGCGACCCGGCTCCACGGCGATGGTCGGTTCCGGCAGCCCGGCGCGGGCGGCTTCGGCGGCGACCAGGGCGCGCAGGTTGGTGGCGAACTCGCCCAGCGGGGGCGGGCTGTCGCTGGGCAGGTACGAAATGCCAAGGCCGCCACCGAGATCCAGCGTCGAGATCTGGGCGGTGCGGTCGATGCCGAACTTGTCGATGGCCTCGCGCAGCAGGCCGAGCATGCGGCGGGCGGCGATTTCGAAGCCGTCGAGTTCGAAGATCTGCGAGCCGATGTGGCTGTGCAGGCCGACCAGGCGCAGGTTGTCGGCCTCGAATACTCGCGCGAGCGCTTGCATGGCGTCGCCACCGGCGATCGAGAAACCGAACTTCTGGTCCTCGTGGGCGGTGGAGATGTACTCGTGGGTGTGGGCTTCGACGCCGACGGTCACGCGGACCAGCACGTCCTGCACCACGCCCGCGGCACCGGCGACCGCTTCCAGGCGGTCGATCTCGTACAGCGAGTCCACCACCACGTGCCCGACACCGGCCGCGACGGCGGCTTCGAGCTCGATCACGGACTTGTTGTTGCCGTGCAAGGCAATTCGCTCAGCGGGGAAACCGGCGTTCAACGCAACGGCCAGCTCGCCACCCGAACACACGTCGAGCGACAGTCCCTCGTCGCGGATCCAGCGCGCGATCTCGCCGCACAGGAACGCCTTGGACGCGTAGTGCACGCGAGCGTTGGGTCCGAAGGCCTGCACCATGTCGCGGCAGCGCGACCGGAAGTCGTCTTCGTCGATGACGAACAGCGGCGTGCCGTACTGCTGCGCGAGCTCGGTGACGGGCACGCCGGCCAGCCGAACTACCCCGTCGTCACCGCGAGAAGCGTTGCGCGGCCACACATTCGGGGGCAGGTCGATCATTTCCCGCGGGTCGGTGGGGCGCTGCGCGAGACTGGGCGCGTGGGCGATTTCTGCGTGCCGGGGACCGGCCGGGTGTGCACCACTCATCGTTGTGCGTCCTTCCTGAAAAGCTTGCCGGTGTTCACATGCGCTCCGGTGCGGTCACGCCGAGCAGGGCCAGGCCGTTGGCCAGCACCTGCCGGGTCGCCTTGACCAGTTCGAGGCGGGCGGCGTTGAGCGGGGTGACCGTGTCGTCGCCCTTGGGCAGCACACGCATGTCGTCGTCGGACTGGAACGGGTGGTAGACACCGGCCAGTTCTTCGAGGTAGCGGGCGATGCGGTGCGGTTCGCGGGTGTCCGCGGCGGTGGCGACCACGCGCGGGAAATCACCGAGCGTGCGAATCAGATCGCCTTCGCGCGCGGACGTCATCAACGCGAAATCCGGTGCGATGGAAGCGAATTCGGCGAACTTCGCGGCATTGCCGATGATGTTGTTGGTGCGGGCGTGCGCGTACTGGACGTAGTAGACCGGGTTCTCGCTGCTGGCCTTGGTCCACAGATCCAGGTCGATGTCGATGCTCGAGTTCACCGAGGACCGCACCAGCGCGTACCGGGCGGCGTCGACGCCGATCTGCTCGACCAGGTCGTTGAGCGTGACCACGGTGCCCGCGCGCTTGCTCATCTTCACCGCGACGCCGTCCTTGACCAGATTCACCATCTGGCCGATCAGCACCTCGACGGTGTCGGGGTTGTCACCGAACGCCGCCGCTGCCGCCTTCAACCGGCCGATGTAGCCGTGGTGATCCGCGCCCAGCATGTAGATGGCCAGGTCGAAGCCGCGCCCACGCTTGTTCTGGAAGTAGGCGATGTCACCGGCGATGTAGGCGGCGTTGCCGTCGCTCTTGAGGACCACCCGGTCCTTGTCGTCGCCGTACTCGGTGGACGCGATCCACCAAGCGCCGTCCTTCTCGTACAGGTTTCCCGAGTTCTTGAGTTCTTCGACCGCACGCTCGACCGCACCGGAGGCGAACAGTTCGCTCTCGTTGAAGTACACGTCGAAGTCGGTGCCGAACTCGTGCAGGTCCGCGCGGATCTGCGCGAACATCTGCTGCACGCCCTCGCTACGGAACAGTTCGTGCCGTTCGTCGGCGGACAGGGTGAGCACCTCGGGATGCGCGGCGACGATGCCCGCGCTGATCTCGGAGATGTACTCACCGGCGTACCCGTCCTCGGGGGTCGGCTCGCCCAGCGCGGCCGCCACCAGCGACTTCGCGAAACGGTCGATCTGCGCGCCGTGGTCGTTGAAGTAGTACTCGCGGGTCACGTCGGCGCCCTGCGCGGCCAGGATGCGACCCAGCGCGTCACCGACCGCGGCCCAGCGGGTGCCACCCAGGTGCACCGGACCGGTCGGGTTCGCCGAGACGAACTCGAGGTTGATCTTGGTGTCGGCCAGCGCGGCACCGGTGCCGTAGACATCGCCCGCGGCCAGGATCTGGCTCACGATCGCGCCCTGCGCCGAAGCCGCCAGTCGGATGTTCAAGAAACCGGGACCGGCGATCTCCGCCACATCGATTCCCTCGCTGGCAGACAGCGCCTCGGCCAGCCAACCGGCCAGCTCGCGAGGATTGGTTCCCACCCGCTTGGCCACCTGCATGGCCACATTCGTGGCATAGTCGCCGTGTTCGGGGTTGCGCGGACGCTCTACTGTGACCTGCTCGGGCAGGACCGACGAGTCCAGTCCGCGTTCGACAAGCACCTTCGCCGCGGTGGTACGAAGGAGATCTGCAAGGTCAGCTGGAGTCACGAGTCTCTATCCTATTGGCTGGGCCCCTTGCAACCACTACCGCCCGCCACGAACCCACCGATCCACACGTCGAAAGAGCACAAGCAGCGATGCCGAGCAGGACTAGCGCAACATCAGCCAAGGCCGTCAAGGCCGCGGGGAAGTCGTCTCCGTCCCGCAAACCCGGTAAGGGCAACCTTCCGGGCAAGAAGCGGGAAACCCCATGGGCCCTTCTCGGCGCGGGCGTTGCCATCGTCGCGCTGGTCGGCCTGCTGGCCTACAGCCTGGTGCCCAAGTACATGGACCAGGCCGCGATCAGGGAAGCCCAGACCGACCTGAAGGAATGGGTGCCCTCCAAGGACAACCAGGACCCGTCGTCGAAGATCGACGGTGTGGTCAAGGCCGAGTACCCGGCCGGCCTGCACGTGACCCCGCAGCAGCGCGTGGCCTACGACAAGTCCCCCGCCTTCGGTGGTCCGCACGACGGTGCGTGGGCCAACTGCACGGGCACCGTGTACGCCAAGCCGATCCGCATGGAGAACGCGGTGCACTCGCTCGAGCACGGCGCGGTCTGGGTCGCCTACAACCCGGACAAGGTCGACGCGGCCGGTGTCGAGACGCTGTCGAACTTCGTCAAGGGCCGTCAGTACTCGCTGATGTCGCCGTACCCGGGTCTGGACTCGGCGATCTCGCTGCAGTCGTGGGGCCACCAGCTCAAGCTGGAATCCGCCGACGACCCGCGGATCAAGCAGTTCATCTCCGCGCTGCGCGAGAACCCGTACGCCTACCCCGAGGTCGGCGCGAGCTGCTCGAACCCGATCTTCGACGCGAACAACCCGCCGCCGTTCGACTCCTCGCCCTACGGTCCCGAAGCGGTCCCGATGGACGGTAAGGGCCTGACCCAGGACCCGACCGAACTCGGCGGCGGCGGCACCGGCTCCGGCATCCCCGGCCTGCCGAACATCCCGGTTCCGGGCGGCCTGCCCTCGGGCCAGTAGTGAGCACCCTCGAACCCGACGACACCACCACCGAGCCGGGCGCGCGTCGCCCGGCCGGTGCGGTGCTCGTGCTCGGCGCGATCGGCCTGCTGCTGTTGGGCGCGGTCGCGGGAGTGCTGTTGCGGATGCCGCTGGAAAAGGCGTCCGAGCCCGCACCCAGCGCCGTCGACATCGGTTTCGCGCAGGACATGTCCGCGCATCACGCCCAGGCCGTCGACATGGCGGGCGTGGCGCTGATCGCCTCCACCGACAACGACGTGCGCCGCCTGGCCTACGACATCCTGACCACCCAGCAGAACCAGATCGGCCGCATGCAGGCCTGGTTGCAGCTGTGGGGCGAGTCCAACCAGAACGTCGACGGTTACATGGGCTGGATGGCCGACGACCACGGCAGCGCCGGCCACCACGGCTCCGGCAGTCCCGCGATGTCCGGCCCGATGCAGCAGATGCCCGGCATGGCCAGCCAGGAGGAGATGACCGCCCTGCGCCAGTCCACCGGCCCCGCCCTGGACACGATGTTCCTGCAGCTGATGCTGCGCCACCACCAGGGCGGCACCCCCATGCTCGACTACGCCGCCGAACACGCCGACACCACCGCCGTGCGCACCCTGGCCGCGACGATGTCCAAAACCCAGTCCAGCGAATCCCAGTTGATGACCACCATGCTGGCCACCCGAGGCGCCACCCCTCTCCCCCTGAGCTGACCACCCCACCACCGTTTTTGGCACACCGCCCCCCATGCGATACGCTGTCGACGCCCGATCGCCTCACCGCGACCGGCCACTATCCCGCCCTCGTAGCTCAGGGGATAGAGCGTCTGCCTCCGGAGCAGAAGGCCGCAGGTTCGATTCCTGCCGAGGGCACACACGAGGCCCCGACCAACTGGTCGGGGCCTTCGTCGTTTCCTCAGTCGTCGCCGACGCGAGGTTTTCACATCCACAGACAAACGCGACCGGCCGATGCGCACTGATCCACTAGACCCATTCCGAGGGGCGCAGTATCATCGGACCCATCACGTGAGTGATGCCGAGCGGGTAGGACGCCGTTGCATCGACGCCCTACCCTGGTGGGATCAGCTAGCCAGCCATACTCGGCGGACCAACAGGAGCGCCCCGGCGATCACGGCAGCACAGGTCAAGATGATGCCGTAATCGACCGGGGCCTTGCTCTTTCCCCGGCGATGTTTCGCCATACCCACCACCTCCTTTCTCGGCGCGATACGGACCGGACCAACTTCGTCCGCACCGCCCCTGAGCTGGAGGTGATCCCAGCGTACTTCAGGCAAACCCACCCGGAACCTTTTGCACCCCAAACACTTCCGGCACCCGACCTTGTTCTCGACGGGCGAACGAATCTTCCAGCTCCCGCGACCGAACGCGTGGTCGGCACTGCAGCAGGCTCGTCGGAAGTGCTGAACGCCCTCAGTCGTCGGGCAGCTCGACTGTCCACCCGGAACCGCTGACCGAAGGTTCACCCGATACCGTCCACTCCGAGTCCTGCGCTTGGCCGTCCATGGAGTCAGCCACGAAGTCCCTCGCTGTCATGGGAGTCGGACCATCGACCACAGGCTCTTCGAGGTCTACGAGCTCCTGGTCCTCATCGCTCAACGACATGGCCGTCATTTCGCCGTTCGGATCATCAGCTGATGTCATGGCGGCGAGCGTAGTCCTGACGGATACGAAGCGACGGCGACCGGCGTTCCCGCCAAGCTCTCCGGCTGCCGTTCTCGTAGCTCAGACGAGGGTGATGCAGAAGGGGTGTCCGGCGGGGTCGAGGAGGACGCGGGCTTTGGTGCCGGCGGGCTGGTGTTCGGGTTTGGTTGCTCCCAGGTTCAGCAGCATGGTCTCGGCGGGATCGAGGTCTTCTACCTTGAAGTCGAGGTGGATCTGTTGGGGCACAGTTTGTTCGGGCCATTGCGGCGCGCGGTAGTTCTCTACTCGCTGGAATCCGAGGAATAGTCCGTCGGCACGGTTCAGGCCGGCGAAGTCGGCGCCGGACTCGGGGTGCGGTTCGAAACCGGTTGCCAGGTGGTAGAACTCGGCCAGCTTCTGAGGGTCGGCGCAATCGAGGGTTATTGCGACGAGGTCCAGGCGTGGGGGCATTTTCAACTCCTCGGACGGCCCCAGATTTCGCTGGGGCGAAGCAGCACGTTACGGTACGCCGAAAGCTTCGTGTTCTGGTTTGATCTCGCACGGTTCCACTGGTTTTGGGGGGCGTTGTCCCCGATGACATCAGGAGCGTTGCCATGACGAATCCGCCGCAGGGGCAACAGCCTCCTTTCGGTGAGCAGCCGCCCTTCCCGCAGGGGACACCGCCGCAGGGGGTGCCGCCGCAAGGTCCGCCGCCGGGGTATCCGGATGGGGCGCAAGGGTTTTCGGATCAGGTGCCGAAGAAGAAGCGGACCGGGCTGTTCGTCGCGCTCGGCGTTGTCGCGCTGGTGGTGATCGGCGTCTTGGTCACGGGCGTGGTGCTCACGATGCAGGGGCGTACGCCGTTGTCGTCGGATGAGAAGCAGATCGATGTCGCGGTGCGCGATTTCTACGACACCCTCGATTCGGACGGTTTCATCGCCGCCGCGCAGCTGGCCTGCCAGGCCGATCGCACCGAGATCGACAATCTCACCGCCGAGCAGCGCGAGCAGTTCGACAAGGCCACGGTGCAGGTGAGCATCGACGAGGTGAAGGACATCGTGATCACCGGCGACGATGCCAAGGCGACAGTGGTCGGCCAGCTGACGCTGTCGGTGCAGGGCGAACAGCCCGCTACCGAGTCCAGCACCGAGGAACATCTGGCCAAGGAAGACGGCACCTGGAAGATCTGCTCGGCGCCGGCCAACAAGCACTGACCGGTTGCGATCACGCTGATCGCAACCCTGTCCGCGACTGTGCGAACTCGGCATTATCAATGGCGAGGCGGGCGTGGCTGAGAGGTTGAGGCACCGGTCTGCAAAGCCGGTTACGCGGGTTCAATTCCCGCCGCTCGCTCTGTGGGGAAAGCGGCTGGGTCGTGGAATGATCGTTTTCATGTCACGGCCCAGACCGCTTTCCCAGGACCCCATCGCCGAGGCCTACCGTCAGTGGGTGGGGCACGGGTGGGAGTCGGTGGCCGACGGGATGGCGTTGGTGACGTCGCTGGTGCGTGCGCAGCAGATCGTGATGGCGCGGGTCGACGAGGCGCTCAAACCGTCGGGGCTCACGTTCTCCCGGTACGAACTGTTGCAGTTGCTCAGTTTCAGCCGGACCGGCGCGCTGCCGATGGCCAAGGCGAGCGCGCGGCTGCAGGTGCATCCCACGAGCGTGACCAATACCGTCGATCGACTCGAGGCCGCCGGTCTGGTGGCTCGCGTCCCGCATCCCAGTGACCGACGGGCAACGCTGATCGAAATCACCAGCGCGGGAAGGAAATCCGTTGCCGAGGCGACGGAGGCGTTGAACACCGAGGTGTTCGCCGAGCCCGGCCTACCGCCGGACCAGGGCCGCGACCTGGTCGCCCTGCTGGCCCAGTTCCGACACGACGCCGGTGACTTCGAGGCCGACGACCCGGAAAACCTCGCATTCCACGCGACCTGGCAACCGACCGGGGAATCTTCGACCGAATCTCTTGGCAGGTAGCCGAAAAAGGTCCACGATGAAGCGATGGTGCTGATTCTGGGGGTGTCGGCGGGCGCAGGCGGTGCCCGAGCGGTGCTGACCCATTCCGATCAGCCGCACATGCCGCCCATCGACCGGATTCGGGTACCGCGCCGGGCGGGCGGCTCGGTGGAGGAATCGGTAATTCTCGCGATCGAGCGAATGCGCGCGGCGGCGGCGCAACGCGACGAGTACATCTCCGGCACCGCCGTCACCTGCCGCAGCGAACTGCAGGCCGACGCGATCCGGGCGGCCGCAGGTCAGGCCGATTTCGCGATCGTCGACGAACCACTGGCCCAGCTGCGCTACCTGCGCTTCACCGGCATGTTGCCCGCCACCGATTCGGTCCTGCTCTACGACCTCGGTTGCTCGGGTTTGACTGTCACACACGCGGATTGCCGCACCGACACCATCCTCGCGAGCAGGCGCAGCACCGCACTGAGCGGCAACGGCTACGACGCGCTCCTGCGCTGGCAGCTCGCCCGCGGCGGCATCTCCACCGACGCGCACACCAGCCGAGAACATCGAGAGTCGTTGAGCCGCACCGCCGTTGTCACCGCGTCCGACGCCGACACCGGCGGACGCGCGGTACTGACCCGCAGCGACCTGGCCGAGTTATGCGAAGCGGGACTGCATGATTCGGCGGAATTCGTGCGGCAGATCATCGCGGAAACCGGCGTGCAGCCCGGCGCGCTGGCGCTGCTGGGCGGCTGCACCCGCAACCCGAGCCTGCGAGCCGATCTCGCCCGGCTGATCGGTCTACCGATCGTGTATGACCCTGAGCCGGAATATGTTTCGGCACGCGGCGCGGTGTTGCTGTGCGAACGCAAACCTTCGGCACGGTTGCGAATGCCGCGTCGTCGCGCGGGAGCAACACCTGTCGCGCCGCGCATCGGCCAGCGAAGACTGCTCATCGCGGTCGCGATCACAGCCACCCTGGGCGGCACGATCGCCGGCCTGCTCAGCAACGACTCGGCGCGGCCTCCCGAACCGGGGACCGCGCCGAGTACCGCGCATTTCATCGATGGTGCGCCGCGCTGGAAACCCAACTAGCGCAAGCGAATCAGCGGTTGGTGAAGTTCGGCGGACGCTTCTCCATGAACGCGGCCATGCCTTCCTTCTGATCCTCGGTGGCGAACAGCGAGTGGAACACCCGGCGTTCGAACAGCAGACCCTCGGCCAGCGTGGATTCGAACGAGCGGTTCACCGCTTCCTTGGCGATCATCGCCGCGGGCAGCGACATCGACGCGATGGTCTGCGCCGCCTCGAGCGCGGTGTCCAGCAGTTCGGCGGCGGGCACGACCCGCGACACCAGCCCGGAACGTTCGGCTTCCTCGGCACCCATCATGCGGCCGGTCAGGATCAGGTCCATGGCCTTGGCCTTGCCGATCGCGCGGGTCAGGCGCTGCGAGCCGCCGATGCCGGGGATCACGCCGAGGGTGATCTCGGGCTGCCCGAACTTGGCGGTGTCGGCGGCGATCAGGATGTCGCACAGCATCGCCAGCTCACAGCCGCCACCCAGCGCGTAGCCGGACACGGCGGCGATGGTGGGCTTGCGGAAGTTGGCCAGGCGGTCCCAGCGGGCGAAGAAGTCGGCCAGGAACATGTCCATGTACGACTTGGGCGCCATCTCCTTGATGTCGGCGCCCGCGGCGAAGGCCTTCTCCGAGCCGGTGATCACCACGGCGCCGATGGAATCGTCGCGGTCGAGTTCGTCGAGCGCGGCGATGACGTCGTCGAGGACCTGGGCGTTGAGGGCGTTGAGCGCCTTCGGCCGGTTCAGGGTGATCCAGCCGACCCCACCTTTACCGTCGGTGCCACCCTTGCGCTCCAGCAGAATCGTCTCGAATTCGGTCACGGCCACCCTCTTGTCGATCAACGGTTAACGGTTGCTGCAGAGCTTATTGGCGTGCGCGTGGCCGCGGCCCCGAGGGTCCACCGACCCGGTCACCTCATGTGGTCGCGGGTGGCGGCTGCGAGTGCTGGCGGCTGATTTCGGGCTGGTCGCGGGTGGCGGCTGGTAGGGCTGCAACGGCCGATTGGGGGGCGGATCGTGGGTCTCAGGCGGGCAAACCCAGTTCGTGCTCGCCGAGCGGGGCGAAGTAGGCCTCGACCTGCGCATCGGTGACGTCGGCGAGCGTCGCGGGCGACCAACGTGGGGTGCGGTCCTTGTCGATCACCTGCGCGCGAATCCCCTCGGCCAGATCGTGCGTGCTCAGCGCGGCCACGGTGATCCGGAATTCGACGTTCAGCGCCCCGGCCAGGGTGTGCTCGCGGGCGTTGCGCAGCGCGCGCAGGGTCGCTTTCAGCGCGATCGGCGACTTGGACAGCAGGTCCTCGCACGCCTTGGTCGCTTCCGGAGAGTCGGCGGCGCGCAGGGCTTCCACGATCTGTTCGACGGTGTCGGCGGCGTAGCAGGTATCGATCCAGTCGCGTTGTGCGTTCAGCTCGGATTCCGGTGCGGCAGTGGCGAATCGGGCGATGGCCTCGTCGGCAGAGGAGGTGCGCAGCGCGTCGAGCAGGGCGGGCAGATCGTCGGACGGCACGAACGTATCGGCGAACCCCGCCACGATCGCATCGCCCGCACCCATCCGCGCGGTGGTCAACGCCACGTGCGTGCCCAGCTCGCCGGGCGTGTGCGACAGCAGGTAGGTGCCGCCGACATCGGGCACGAAGCCGATGCCCGCCTCGGGCATCCCGATCTGCGACCGCTCGGTGACGATCCGATGGCTGCCGTGCGCGGACACCCCGACCCCGCCGCCCATCACGATCCCGTCCATCACCGCCACATACGGCTTGGGATAACTGCCGATCAGGTCGTTGAGCAGGTATTCGTCGCGCCAGAACGCGGCCGCCGCGGTGTCCAGCGGCGCGGGCGCGTCGGGGCCGCCGTCGTTGATCGCCTTCGCGTCGCGGTGGATGGCCACGATGTCGCCGCCCGCGCACAGCCCACGCTCGCCCGCGCCGACGACCGCGACGGTCCGAATGGCCGGGTCGAGGGCCCACGCGCGCAGTTTCTCGGTGATGGCCAGGCTCATCGAGTGGTTGAGCGCGTTGATCGCGCGCGGCCGGTTCAACGTGATCAGACCCAGCGCGTCGCGCACCTCGAACAGCACTTCCGCTTCACTCATGCCCGTCACGATAAAGTTGGATGTCCGAGTATCTGAAACTGTGGCACGCCGGATGTGACGCATTCCACGGCGCGCGATGTGCGGCACAATCAGGTCATGGGCAGCGACCACTTCGTGCGCATCACGCGCCTACGCGCACTGATCGACCATGAGAACACCGGCGCGGGCGAACGCGCCACCGCCGAGCGGATGCTGCAACGGTTGCTGCGAAAAACCATGGACCACAACCCTTCTCACGCTGCCGCGGACCGCGTCTACGGGTCGCGCCACCACCGCGCGGGCAGGCACGCGACCACCGCGTCGATCGTGGAATTCGTGCGCGAGGACATCGCGTTCGCGCGCACCTTCGCCCCGGCGGGCGCCCCCGGCGAGGTGACGATCCACAGCCCGCTGGCCGCCGCCCCCGCCGAGCTCGCGGTGGCGGTCACCACCCCGTTCGCCGACCAGATCGTGGTCACGATCACCGAGATCCCGCCCAGTTGGGGCTGGGAGTCCGACGAGTTCGACCGCATCACCGCCACCAGGGACCTGCGCCGACTCGCCGACGAGCTCGCCGACATCATCGACAGTTACAACCACGACGGCGCGGACGTGGGCCCGAGGTTCTTCCGCACGATCCGCGCGCAGGAAACCACGCTCATCCGCTGAACCCGCACCGAGGGGCCCGTTTCGCAGCAGAGTGACGCCGTTCACACTAGAATTAGTTTGATGTCCTAGTATCGGGCTATCTACTAAATGGCGGAGGCAGTCGTGAGCCTGCATGTTCCTGCGAATCCCGTGCGGTTCGTGACCTCGGCGGCCCTGTTCGACGGGCACGACGCGGCGATCAACATCATGCGAAGGATCCTGCAGGCGCAGGGTGCGGAGGTGATCCATCTCGGGCACAACCGGTCGGTGCGCGAGATCGTCGACGCGGTGATCGAGGAGGACGTGCAGGGGGTGGCGGTCAGCTCGTATCAGGGCGGGCACCTGGAGTTCTTCGAATATCTGGCGCAGTCGTTGCGCGAGGCGGGCGCGGGTGACGTGCGGATCTTCGGCGGGGGCGGTGGGGTGATCGTCGCCGAGGAGATCGAGCGCCTGGCGGCGAGCGGGGTGCGGATCTTCTCGCCCGAGGACGGTCAGCGCCTCGGCCTGCCCGGAATGATCAACGAGCTGATCCAGCTGTGCGATGTCGACCCCACCCGCAACGCCCCCGATCTCGACGCCCTCTACACCGGCGATCGAAATGCGTTGGCGCGCACCATCACCTGCCTGCAGCAGGGCGCACTGCCCGAAGCAGACCGTTCCGCGATCCTGGCGGCGGCGAACAAGCGGCAGGTGCCGGTACTGGGCATCACCGGCACAGGTGGCTCCGGAAAGTCTTCTCTCACTGACGAATTGGTGCGCAGGCTGCGTACCGACCAGCAGGACAAGCTGCGCATCGCCGTCCTCGCGGTGGACCCGACCCGCCGACGCGCGGGCGGCGCACTGCTCGGCGACCGCATTCGAATGAACGCACTGGACGGCGACCACGTCTACTTCCGATCGCTGGCCACGCGCGGCAATCACGAACTGCCCGACGACATCGACACCATGATCGCCGCTTGCCAGGCCGCGGGCTTCGACCTGGCGATTCTCGAGACGCCCGGCATCGGCCAGGGTGACGCGGGCATCGTCGACCACGTCGATGTGGCGCTGTATGTGATGACGCCGGAGTTCGGCGCCGCCTCGCAGCTCGAGAAGATCGACATGCTCGATTACGCCGATGTGGTCGCGATCAACAAGTACGAGCGCCGTGGTGCGGCCGATGCGGCGCGCGATGTTGCCCGCCAATTGATCCGCAACCGTGCGGAATTCGGTGCCAGTCCCGCTGATATGCCCGTGTTCGGTACCAGCGCAGCCACTTTCGACGACGACGGCGTCACTGCGCTGTACCAGCACCTGACCGGCCTGCTCACCGAGCACGGTCTGACCTTGGAGCCGGGCGTGCTGCCGCGAGTGGATACGAAGGTCTCCACCCGGTTCGCCCAACTCGTGCCGCCCGCCAGGGTTCGCTACCTGGCCGATATCGCCGACACGGTTCGCGGCTATCACGCGGACACGGCACGCCAAGTCGCTGCGGCCCAACGCATTCAGAGACTGACCCTGGTGCACGAAGAGCTACCGGACGACACCGCCGTCGCCGACCTGCTCACCCAGGCGCGCCCCACCCTGTCCCCGGCTTCGACCGCGGCACTGGCCGAATGGCCCACCGTCGCCGAAAGTTACCGCGGCGACGAACAGGTGGTCCGGATCCGCGACCGCGAACTACGCACGGTCCTCCGCCGCGAATCCCTGTCCGGCACAAGCATTCCCCGCGTGGCCCTCCCCCGCTACACCGACGACGGCGAACTCCTGCGCTTCCTGCGCGCGGAGAACCTGCCCGGCCGATTCCCGTTCACCGCAGGCGTTTTCCCCTTCAAACGCGAGAACGAGGACCCGGCCCGCATGTTCGCCGGCGAGGGCGACCCGGCCCGCACCAACCGCCGCTTCAAAGTCCTGTCCGCCCATGCCGAAGCCACCCGCCTGTCCACCGCCTTCGACTCCGTGACCCTCTACGGCCACGATCCAGCACCACGACCCGACATCTACGGCAAGGTCGGCACCTCGGGCGTGTCGGTGGCCACCATCGACGACATGCGCACCCTGTTCGACGGTTTCGACCTCGGCGCCCCGACCACCTCGGTCTCCATGACCATCAACGGCCCGGCACCTACCATTCTCGCGTTCTTCCTCAACACCGCGATCGACCAAGCACTGCAACGTTTCTCGGATTCCGAAGGCCGTGCCGCGACACCCGAGGAGGCCGCCGGGATCCGCGCGCACACCCTGTCGACCGTGCGTGGCACCGTCCAGGCCGACATTCTCAAGGAGGATCAGGGCCAGAACACCTGTCTGTTCTCCACCGAGTTCAGTCTGCGGATGATGGCCGATGTGCAGGAATGGTTCGTGCGCAACGATGTCCGCAATTTCTATTCGGTCTCGATTTCGGGATATCACATCGCCGAAGCGGGTGCGAACCCGATCAGTCAGCTCGCGTTCACACTGTCCAATGGCTTCACCTATGTGGAAACCTATCTCGCGCGCGGTCTGGCGATCGACGATTTCGCCCCCAACCTGTCGTTCTTCTTCTCCAATGGGATGGATCCCGAATACACGGTGATCGGCCGGGTGGCTCGACGGATCTGGGCGATCGCGATGCGCGACCGCTATGGTGCGGGCGAACGGGCCCAGAAACTCAAGTACCACGTGCAGACCTCGGGCCGTTCGCTGCACGCCCAGGAAATGCAGTTCAACGACATTCGCACCACCCTGCAGGCGCTGATCGCGGTCTACGACAATTGCAACAGCCTGCACACCAACGCTTTCGACGAAGCGGTGACCACCCCGACCGAGGATTCGGTGCGTCGCGCGCTGGCGATTCAGTTGATCATCGCCAAGGAATGGGGTCTGGCGGTGAACGAGAATCCGCTGCAGGGCAGTTTCATCATCGACGAACTGACCGATCTGGTCGAAGAGGCGGTGCTGCTGGAATTCGAGCGGATCAGCGAACGCGGCGGGGTGCTTGGCGCGATGGAGACCGGCTATCAGCGTGGTCGCATCCAGGACGAGTCCATGCGCTATGAGCAGCGCAAACACGACGGCTCGCTGCCGATCGTGGGCGTGAACACCTTCCGTGGCCGCGAGGACGCCACCGAGCACGCCCCGCTGGAATTGGCCCGCGGCACCGAAACCGAACGCCGCTCGCAACTGGATCGCCTGCACAGTTTCCAGACCGAGCACGCCGAACAATCGCACGCAGCACTGGCCCGCCTGACCGAGGTCGCCCATACCGACGGCAATATCTTCGATGTGCTCATGGACGCGGCACGGGTGTGCACCTTGCAGCAGGTCACCGATGCGTTCTTCGCGGTGGGCGGGCAATATCGGCGCACGGTGTGAGCGGCGTAATCCGACCGTCGATGCTGTGCGCGTGTGACAATCGCCGGGAGTAATGCCAGCGGCGGCGACGGGACGCACAGCATGGATCTGACCGATTTCGACATCATCGACGCCCATATGCACCAGTGGGACCCGCACGGCACGAGTTCAGCAAGCTGGCGCGCCTGATGCGCTATCTGCCTTTACCGGTGGATATCGCGTCGAAGCTGGCCCCGCGCGCGGACCGTGAATTCGTCGGCGATCCGACCGCCTATCTGCACCCCTATCTGCCGGCGGATTACCGCACGGACCGCGGCGGTTCGCCGGTGGAATCGGTGGTGCACATCGAGGTGCAATGGGCAGGCTGGCAGCCCGACGAGACGCGGTGGGTGGCGAGCCTGCCGTTCGGTGTGGACACCCCCGCGCTGGCCGGGATCGTCGGCTCAGCCGACCCGTCCGCTGCCGACTTCGGGGCGGTATTGGATGCGCATCAGTCCGCGTCGCCGCTGTTGCACGGCATCAGGAGCATGGTCGCGCACCATCCCGACCGGGGCGTGAAGTCGTTCGCCGCCCATGACGGCGTGCTCACCTCGCCTGCTTTCCTGAACGGTTTCGGGCAGCTCGCGCAGCGGGGACTCTCGTACGACGCGTGGGTGTATTCGGGCCAGCTGCCCGAGGTGACCGCGCTTGCCGAGCGGTTCCCCGAGGTGCCGATCGTGCTCGACCATCTCGGGACCCCGGCCGGGATCTTCGGCCCGGTCGGCAAGGACACTGGACACACCGCCAGGCAGCGCGAGGTGTTGTTCCATCGGTGGCGCGACGATCTCACCGATCTGGCCGCGCAACCGAACGTGGTGGCCAAGGTCAGCGGGCTGATGATGCCGGTGCTGGGCCATCCGGTGCCGCCGCGCGGCATGGTGACGCCGGTGCCCGAACTGATCTCGCGGGTGGGTCCGCTGCTGGCGCACGCGCTGGCGGTGTTCGGCGCCGACCGGCTGATCTGGGGATCCAACTTTCCGATCGACAAGCCGATCACCAGCCTGGGCGGAGCGGTGGAGGCCGTGGCGACCGGGTTGAGTGACGCAGGCGCCGATCGCGACGATCTGCGGAAGGTGTTCGGCGGCAACGCGGCCCGCGTCTATCGGATCGAGGCCGCGGACTGAGTGGGTCGCCGGTTTTTGTCGGTGGGCGGGTTTAGCATCGGCGCATGAAAGCAATCGGCACATTCGAAGTCACCGCGTTCGATCCCACCGATCTGACGCCGCAGCCGCCCATCGTCACCGGGATGCCGGTGGGCGTCTCGACCATGACCAAGTCCTTCGCGGGCGAGATCGAGGGGGTGTCGGCCACCCTGTTCACCGCCGCGTTCGATATGAGTACCGGGGCGGGCACCTATTTCGCGATGGAGTCGTTCGAGGGGGCGCTCAACGGGAAGTCGGGCGCGTTCAACTTCGTCCACTCGGCCACCACCGGGGGCACTGATCGCACGGCCGAGTTCTTCCATATCGTGCCGGGTAGTGGTACCGGCGAACTGGCCGGGCTCACCGGCACCGGCGCGCTGAACGTGGATCCGGAAGGGGTGCACCATATTTGGTTCGAATACGAACTGGGCTGAGCCGGGTCAACTGTCGAATTCGGTGTACAGCGAGCGCAATTCGCGTAGACCGGTTGCCGCGGTCTGCTCGTCTTCGGCGGACATCCGTAGCGCACGGCGGAGCGGGATCGGGTCGAGATCCTCGATGACGGCATGGAATTCGATGCGCGGCAGGTCGGGCAGGACGAGTTCGTCGCCGTAGGGGTCATCGGAATCGGTGGTGTGCGCGGACTTCTCGACGCCGCCGATGAGCGTGTCCAGGTCGAGTCCGCGCAGGGTGAGGATATCGCTGGGCTGTTCGTCGAGGCGTTCGGCGAGCAGGTAGCAGACCGCGGCGACGTGCTTGCACGGCCAGCCCATGTCCGGGCAACTGCAGGTGAAGTCCAGTTCCGAGGCGGTGGTCGGCAGCAGGTGCGGGCCCAGCGCCGGAGGTAGTGCGCCGGAGGCGATTTCGGCGAGCATGCCGGGCGCTTCGCGGATCTGGGCGAGCAGCAGTTCGATCTCGTCGTCGCGCAGGGGCCGGATCGCCAGCACCGAGGTGAACGGGCTGGGTTGACTGCCCTGCACCTCCGCGGTCACCGCGCCGCGTTCGATCCGGTAGTTCACCACCTGCCCGGCCCTGGCATAGGTGCGCCCGCGCGAAAGTCTGCCCGCGTCGGCCACCTGCTCCACCGAGTCCAGCAGCGCCTTGCCCCACCAGGTCCGACCGAATCCGCCGCGCGCCTGCGCACCGCCGCGCACCGGCTTGCGCGGACCGAACTGGCTGAAATCGGCCATCAGTCGCCCACCGCCTCCGCGCCCAGGGTGAACAACTCGCGCAGTTCGTCGGTGCTCAGCTCGGTGATCCAGTTCTCCCCCGCGCCCACGGCCAGATCCGCCAACGCCTTTTTGCCGTTGATCATTTCGTCGATCCGCTCCTCGATGGTGTCCACGCACACCAGCTTGCGGACCTGCACCGCGCGCTGCTGACCGATGCGGAACGCGCGGTCGGTGGCCTGGTTCTCCACGGCGGGATTCCACCAGCGGTCCAGGTGGATCACGTGATTGGCGGCGGTGAGGTTGAGGCCGGTGCCGCCCGCTTTGAGCGACAGCAGCATCAGCGGCGGGCCGTTGTCGCCCTGGAAACCGGTGACCATGTCGTCGCGGCGCTGCTTGCTGACCCCGCCGTGCAGGAAGGGGATCGGGGTGCCGAAACGTTCGGTGAGATACGGCAGGATCAGGTCGCCGAATTCGCGGAACTGGGTGAACAGCAAGGCTTTCTCGCCGTCGGCGACGACCGAATCGAGCACGTCCTCGACCAGGGCGAGTTTGCCGGAGCGGTGACCGCCGCGGCGCAGGATCGGCGAACCGTCGCCGAGGTAGTGGGCGGGGTGATTGCAGACCTGTTTGAGCCGGGTCAGCGCGCCGAGCACCGCGCCCTTGCGGGCCATGCCTTTCGCGTCTTTGAGTTTCTCGAGCATGTCGTCCACGACAGCCTGGTACAGCGCTGCCTGTTCGACGGTGAGGTTGGCCCGCACCGTCATCTCCAGTTTTTCGGGCAGGTCGCTGATGACGGTCGGATCGGTTTTGAGCCTGCGCAGCACGAACGGGTCGGTGATCAGGCGCAGTCGGTCGATCGCTTGCTGGTCGCGTTCGCGTTCGATCGGCACCGCGAACTTGGCGCGGAACGATTGCGGGCTGCCGAGCAGTTTGGGCATGGCGAAGTCGAACAGGGCGCGCAGTTCTTCCAGGCGGTTCTCCACCGGAGTTCCGGTGAGCGCCAACCGATGTCGGGCCTTCAGCGCCCTGGCCGCGCGGGCCTGTCGGGTCACCGCGTTCTTGATGTGTTGGGCTTCGTCGAGGACGATGCGTTCCCACAGTTGCTCGTTCAGCAGGGTGATGTCGCGGGCGAGCAACGCGTAGGTGGTGATCACCAGATCCGAATCCGCCACCGCGGCAGCGAATTCCGCGCCGGTGAGGCGGTTCGGTCCGTGATGGACGAGTACGCGCAGGTCGGGGGCGAAGCGTTGGGTTTCGCGCTGCCAGTTACCGACCACCGACATCGGGCAGACGAGCAGGGTGGGACCGACACGGGAGTCGGCCACCGATTCAGTGTCGGCGACCGCCTCCCCGCTGGATGCTGTCAGCAGCGCCTCACTCGTCGGCGGCGCCGCTTCACGCTCGTGCACGAGCAGCGCCAGCACCTGAACAGTCTTTCCCAGGCCCATATCGTCGGCCAGGATCGCGCCGCAGTTCAGCCTGCTCATCGTGGCCAACCAGCTCAGACCGCGTTCCTGATACGGCCGCAACTGGGCTTTCAGCCCGACCGGCACCGGGACCGGCTCTGCTTCGATGTCCCTGGCGAACAGTTCGGCCGCCCACCCGTCGGCCGTGACCTCGGTGACCGGCACATTGTCGACCCGCTCGGCGGCGAGTTCACCGATCATGTCGGCCAGGGTGATCGGACTGTCGTCGGCGTGCTGGGCGACGTAGCGGGCAGCCGCGGCCAGCGCGCGATGGTCGGCCTGCACCCACTCACCGCGCAACTGCACCAGATCGGACTTGCTGCTGATCAGCCGTTCCATCTCGGCCTGCGTGAGCACCAGGTCACCCAGCGCCAATTCCCAACGGTAGGACAGCAATCCACTCAAACCGACGGTGGACTCCGCGGCGGCCGGGCTGCTCACCCGCAACCGCATACTCGGCTCGGCGATATTCCACGCACGCGGCAGCAACAGGCGAATTCCCGCCTCCTGCAACGCATGTGCGCCATGCGCGACCAGGTCGGCCACCACTTCGGTGGGCAGTAGCAGGTCGAGACCGCGCGGGTCGGTGGGCAGGTCACGCAGTCGCGGATAAGCTTTTCGCGCCTGGCCCAGCTTTTCCGCCGCCGTGCGCACCAGGACCGGATCATCGTCGAACGCAACGGGTTTGGGTGCGTCGTCGACGGGGCGCAAGCACACCTGCAACCGCCACAGCGCCACCGATTCGTCGACGGCGCCGAACTCGCCGTCGGGTTCGCACAGGCGCAGCACGAGTTCTGGCTCGTCGGCGGCATAGCCTTCGCGCCACTGCGTCAACGTTTCCGACAGCCGGTAGGAGCCCTCGTCGAGCGGGGTGTCACCGACCAGCGCGGACAGCAGCGGGTGGGTCAGGGTGCGGTGCGCGAGGTATTCGCGCGCGATCGGGTCGGTGAGATGGGTGCACAGGTCCTCGAGCACGGCGGCGGGCGAACCCGCGACTCGTAGCGCGGGCGGCATCGCGGTGGCCAGTTCGGCCAGCCACGCCCGCTGACGTTGCCCGCCCACAAGCCGCCAGCGCACCCACCACTGCCCGTCGGCCCGCTCGATCTGCGGCACCACCCGCCCCGCGCGCACCCACCGTTCGATCCCCCGCGCGACGTGCGCCAGGAACCGCAGATCGCCGGAGATGTGGTCGCGCGGGAGCCGACTGCGCAGCACAACGGCCGCCGTCGGTGGCGCGAGCGCGTGCGCGCGAACCTCGGCGGTGCCGGACTGCCCCGCGGCATCGACAACCAGCACCTGGGCGCGGTGCCGGAACCTGGCGCGATCCAAGATGTCGCCCAGCGCCGACCCCACCGCGACCGGGTCCCCGTCATGCCACAGCAGCAGGCCCGATTCGGGGGACCACAGACCGTGCAGCATGAACACCATCCAAGCAGGTGCCACCGACAAGTCGCTCAGGCCCCTTGATTGCCCCTAGATTTCTGCGCGCAGCCGGAACATACTTGAATATCCCCTGGTCACGGGCCGGGACACCCACCGGCGACAACTCCATACGGCCGATGACACCCTCGTCTTCGCACGGAGGACAGCATGACGATTCTGCTCCAGGTTCTCGAGCAGAGCTACACACCCACGACCCCGTGGGAGCGACGCAAATTCACCTTCATCGACACCACCAAGGTCCTCGGTATGCGCCTGGACGGCCAAGCCGGCGTGTGGCTGGATTCCGCGCGGCCCGGCGAATCCCAGCGCCTGGCCAACACCATCGATCCCCGAGAATCCATCACCTTCCTGCTCACCGTGTTCGCGAAGATCGCCGAGTGCGAAGACCGCGGCGGGTCCTGGCTGATCGGCCACGACGGCACGCACGTGTCCTCGATCGCCGCCACCCGCTTCCCGCCCCGCACCGCGGACGTGGAGGCCGACGATCTGCTGGCGCGCGCCTGGTTGTAGGGCTGCTCACCGCCCCTACCTTGATCTCCGGCGGAACTTGTCGGTGCCGGCGACTACACCTACGGGTATGGGGAAACTCGCGTTGTTGCTGGTCGCGGTGCTCGCGCTTGCCGGTTGCGGGGTGCTGCGCGCCGACGAGCCGGTGACGCCGGCGCCGGGTAGTCCCACGCGCGTCGAGGTGACCGCGCTGCTCGACAAGGTTCGCGTGGTCGCCTCACGCCCCCGGCCAGGCGGCTACGAACGAGGGTGCAAACCGGGCCAGGGATGCGTGTTCGGGCCTGCTTGGTCCGACGATTCCGACGCCCCAGGCGGTCATGACGGTTGCGACACCCGCAACAACGTCCTGGCGATGCAGCTGCGAGACGTGGTGCATCGCGGGCGCTGCGTGGTCGTCGAGGGAATCCTGGCCGACCCGTACACGGGAACCGAGATCCCCTTCACCAAATCCGACGCGGGCCGCATCCAGATCGACCACGTCTACCCCCTGGCTGCCGCCTGGGACATGGGCGCCGCCACCTGGACGCCCGACAAACGCCGCCGCCTCGCCAACGACCTCTCGGTGAATCTGCTGGCCACCAGCGGCAGCACCAACCAATCCAAAGGCGACGACACCCCCTCCGAATGGTTGCCGCCCGCCCGCCCCAACCACTGCTTCTACGCGGCCAAGTACCTCACCGTCGCCGTCGACTACGACTTACCTATCACGGCCGCCGACAACGCGACCCTGCACGAGATCGCCCGCGGCTGCCCGTGAGTGCCCGCTATGCCCCGGTTGCCACCGCCCGTTTGGGGTCGTTCGACCACTGCGAATACGAACCCGGATAGAGGGCGGCGTCGATGCCTGCGACAGCCAGGGCAGCGATTTGATGGGCGGCGGTGACGCCGGAGCCGCAATACACCGCGACCGGGCCTTCGCCGAATCCCGCGAACCGATCACGCAGTTCTTCGGCGCTGCGGAAATGCCCTGTGCTGTCGAGGTTTTCGGCGGTCGGTGCGCTGACGGCGCCGGGGATGTGTCCGGGACGCGGGTCGATCGGCTCGACCTCGCCGCGGTACCGCTCCCCGGCCCGCGCGTCCAGCAGCACGCCCGACCATTTCGCGGCGGCGTCCGCGTCGATCACCGGCAGGCCACCGGGACGCACCACCAGGTCGCCACCCACCGGGTCCGGTTCGGCGCCGGTCGCGAGTTCGCCACCCTTCGCGATCCAGCTGGGAAGGCCGCCGTCGAGGATGCGGACGTTCTCCACGCCCGCCCACCATCGCAGCTGGTTCGGAGCGGTTGCCGTTCGCAGGCCGGTGACGCGGAGTGGGATAGGACACTATTCACGCGATCACGCATCAATCGGCACTGCATTCACCAACCAGGTACCCGGGGGCCGAGGACATTTCCGCAGGTAGAGCCGGTCCAGCGTGTCCGTGTTCGATCTACCAAAATCTACATCTGCCGACAAATAACAATCCTTATCGGGGCCATTCGTCGGTGGGTAAAAGCTCGGCCGGTGAACGTCACATCAGTCAGTTACAGTCGTGGTGGGTCTTGAGGGGGACACAGGCAAACGGGACACTCGATCGGAGTGGAATATACTCAGGGGGAATTGTGACCGATAACAAAATTGATCTTTCCGCGCTGCCGGTTCCGTTATTCGGGCCAGCGATGGGCATTCAGGGGCTAGCTCTAGTTTTACTTGAGTCTTGGGAAGTTCTTCGCCCGGTTTCGGTCACATTGTCGGCCATCTCGCTGATGATACTTTCGGTCGTTGCATTATTTCAGATAATTCGTTCTTTCGTCTATCCGAGCGAGGTTTCGGGCGATATTCGAAGCCCGGCGACGGTATCGTTCTACGCCCAACCGGCGGTGACGGTCTTGCTTGCCGCCGAGGTTTTCGCGCAGTGGCATACAGCCGGTGTTCTACTGACAGCTCTCGGGGTCGCACTGGCAGTCCCGGCCGCGATCGCGGCGATGATCGCGAACACCGGCAGCGACTTGCCCGGCGCGGTTCCCGTTCAGCTGATTCCGTGGATCGCGGTACTGATGATCCCTATCACTGCTCACACTCATATCGGGGTTGTATGGAGCTGGACGGCCCTCGGGTTCGCTGCAGCCGGGCTCGCTCAGGTCTATTTCAAGACGGCATCGTCGCTGAATCCAGTTGCTGCGCCGCTGATTCCGACAACCACCATCCATCTCGCCGTGCCATCGGTGGTCTGCGTCGACCTCGCCGTTCTGTCCCCGGAGAACCCGCTCGTTGATGTCAGTCTCGGTGCGGCGGTGTTCGTGTTCGTAAGCCGGTTGGTGCGCCTCAGGTCCCTGGCTTCGTGCCCGTTCGGGCTGTCCTGGTGGGCGTTGGCCATGCCGTTCTCGGCACTAGTCCTCGCCGCAGCGGTCGTTGCCGCTCCACAGTCGGGATGGTGGGCGCTTGTCTGGGTCGGCGCCGGGATCAACGTCGTGATTGTCGCCTGGGTTGGCTACCGAACAATTGTCGCGTTGATGACCGCGACTCTAATTCCGACCAGGACCTCTGTACCCAGGCCACCTGAACGTACTCAACCCATTGGCGCGCCGACCGAAATGTCGACCCACCGGTAACCAAAGCCGAACGCGGCACGTCACTCAACTGTTGCGTCCCCGTCAAACGAAATACGATGCCACTCTTGCAGGGGGAATTGTCATGCCTGAAGCACTATTCGTCGTCACAAATGTTGAGCAAGTCCGCGGGTTCCCGAAGGCGACAGGATTCGATATCAGGGAAGCGGCGAGCGTTTGGTCCGAATTGAAAAAGATCGGTTATAACATCTCCTTTGCATCGCTTCTCGGCGGCCCGGCGAATGGTGTTCTCAAAGGCCAGATCACCGACTCTGTCGCGGCGTTCATCCACGGCTTCAGCGAAAACATGGCTGTCCCGACATCGACGGTGAAGTCACGACTGGACCACCACTACGACCTCATCTACTTCGTCGGCGGTCTGGGCTGCATGTGGGACTTCCCGTACAAGGACGACCTGCACCAATTGATCCGCCACGCGCTGATCCGCAAGACCCGCATCGCCGCGATCTGCCATGGACCTGCGGCATTCGTCGGCCTAGCCGACAGCCTGGGCACCGCTTTCACCGCGAACCGGCATGTCACCGGGTTCTCCGACGCCGAGGAGGTCAGCCGCGGCGTGATGGACCTATTGCCCTTCTCGCTGCAGCAAGCACTGACAGAATCCGGCGCCCGCTACAGCGCGGCCCCGGACGGCCACTCCCACGTCGTGGTCGACCGAGGACTGGTTACCGCGCAGAACCCTGCGTCGCTTCCCGAACTCTGCACAACCCTGACCACTCAGCCTGTCATTTTGGAAAGGACCGCACGATGACCACCACCATTACGGCCGACGAACGGGTCGAACCCAGCCACATCACCATCACTGCCAAAGCCGCCGACTTCGCCGCCATTCGCGACCTGGTTACTGACGAGACCCCGATCCAGCACGAATCGGCCAACGACGACCTGTCCCAGGTCGTGGTCAAACCCTGGGGCCACGAATCACGCGTCTACGCCGACCCTGTCTTCGACCTGTGGCACCTGTGTATCCGCAACGGCGCCGAGACCTCGATGCACGCCCACCTGCGCAAAACCACCCAATTGCTATGCCTGGCTGGCACCGCCAAATTCGAGACGTTGTCTGGCTCGTTCGACGTGACCGCTGGGACCGTGATGACCATCGGGCCCGGCGCCTTCCACCGCACCCGGTCGACCTCCTCGGAGCTACACCTCATCGAGGTGGAACATCCCCGCAACAAGTTCGACCTGATCCGCCTCGGCGATCGCTACGACCGGTCCAAGACCACGTACGAGTCATCGGTCACCTCGGCGGGTGAATCGAAACTCAAGCCGGTCCGGCAGGTCCCACACACCCACCTGCGTCGTACCAGCACTGCTGGGATGTTCGAGTTCACGCTGCGCACCGGCATGGACATCTTCTACACCCCGCGTCCAGCTGAGCTGTTCTACGTCCCCACCGGTTACGAGGCCTTCATCAGCGGCCACCCCGTTCTGTCGGCTCAGCCTGGCGTGAAGACCCCGGTTTTCACCGACCAGACCTACTTGGCTATCTCAGCACAGTAGCTAGCCCTGCATTTCACACCTTCGAAAGGGAATCAACATGTCACGCGCCGATATCATCACCGCCCAGGGCTTCCAGGACCACGACGTCATCTACACCTGGTACCGCTGTCGTGAAGAAGGCTGGGATGTCGACATCGCGACCAAGGACGGTCGTCCAGTCGATGGCAAGTACGGGACACCGCTACCTATGGACAAGACCGCCGGTCCGCTCGTGTCCTTCGACGATCTCGACGTCGACGAGTACGACGTTGTGCTGCTCACCGGAGGCCACGAAGCCCCCGACCGCGTTCGCCAAGACAAGCGCGCCACCGGATTTGTCGCCGAGATGGACAAAGCAGGCAAAGTCGTAGCAGGTCTGTGCCACGGCCCCTGGATCATGGTCAGTGCCGGCGTGCTGAAGGACCGTAAGGCATGCGCCTACATCGGGCTGCGCGACGACGTGATCAATGCAGGTGCCGACGTGGTCGATGCCAGCGTCATCGTCGACGGCAACATCATCACCTGCTCCTACTACGCCTATGTCGGTGAGTTCATGCGCACGGTGTTCGAGACCGCCAACAAACTGGCTGCCGCGTGACCGGCGACCGCGGGTCGCGACTCTTGCTGTTGGACTTCGACGGCGTCATCGCCGACTCCGTCGAGGAATGCCTCGCGGTCACCTGGTTCGCCGACAGACCAAGTGAATCCGATGTACCGCTGGCACAGCAGTTCTCGGCGGTCCCCGAAGTGTTTCGCGCGCGCTTTCATCAGTTGCGTCCCTTCGCTCGCACACTCGATGACTTCTTCGTCGCCAAGGCTGACTCCGACTACCCGGTCCGGCGCCAGTCAGACTTCGACGCACTCAAAGCAACCCAGCCCGAGACCGATCGGCAGGCTTTCACCACGGCGGCGACGGCGTTGCGCCACCGTTGGCGCACCGGTCAACGGCAGCAATGGTTAGACACACACACCATCTTCGATGGTGTTGCCGAGGTCCTGCAGCGGTACTCCGGTGACGTGTTCGTTATCACTGCAAAGGACGCCGAGTCCAGCATCGAGATCCTCGAGCACTTCGGATTGGACAAGCACGTGGCCGGTGTCGTTGGGGATGTGAGTGACAAGGGCATGGCAGCGCGCTGCCTGAGCCTGGGGCGCGGCGTCGCCTTCGCGGAGGCGGTATTCATCGACGACAACCTGACCAATGTCGCTCGGGTTCGATCAGCTGGAATACCCAGTCGCTGGGCACGCTGGGGATGGACCTCACCCGAACACGACGCAGTCGCGGCCGCACAAGAAATCGACTCGATCGACCTTCACGAACTGGACGGACTATGAGCGCCTGCCCGGCTTGATCGACCGGTGGCCTGTGCCATTTTCCTGATGTAGCCCCAATGGTGCGGGGACCTTCCGAGGTAGTTGGAACACGCCAGTTGCAGCGCCGACCTAGGAGTTCCCCGCTCATTGGGCACACCTCGTGCCGTGACGGGCCGTTCAACGGCCAGCACTGAGACAGCCGTCGTGAGCCGCGGCGACGCTGGCGGCCAGAATGAGGGACATGGCAGTGGACAAACCCCCTTCTCTGGACCTTCTACGGACGTTCCTTGCGGTCTATCGAACAGGAACGTTCACCGGTACCGCCAAGCTCCTCGACATCACTCAACCCACTGTCACCAACCATATCGGGACACTGGAACGGCAATTGGGCCGTGAACTGTTCGAACGAGGCGCGGCCGGAGTCACGCCCACCGCATACGCCCACGAGATGACCATCGCGTTCGGTGATCATCTCGACCATATCGACCGGTTCTTCCTCGACGAGTTCACCGACTCCCCGTCGATGCGGACGATCCACCTCGGTGGACCGCCCGAATTCACTGCCGGCTGCCTGATCCCAGCGCTGACCGGGCTCGACACTGAGGCCTTCCCCCGCATTGAAATGGCCTTCGGTCTGGCCGACGACCTCATCGCCGACCTGGCCATCGGTCATCTGGATTTGGTCGTGTCCACCATCCGGCCGCGCGAACCCGGTGTCACCGCCTGGCCCATCGCCGACGAGGAATTCTGGCTCGTCGGAGCGCCCCTGATCGCTCCACAGTCGCCCGGCCTGGACGTTATCCGGCAGCTGCCGGTTGTCACATTCAGCCGCACGTTGCCGCTGGTGCGCCGATATTGGACGACGGTATTCGACCAACAACCCGACCTGCGCGTAGCCGCGGTATTACCCAACTTGTTCGCTGTGAAGTCAGCAGTGATACATGGAATGGGTATGAGCGTTTTGCCCAGTTACCTCGTTTCTAGCGAGGTAACTGCTGGCACTTTGGTCCGTATCCATGACCCCGATGTCCCACCGATCAACACGTTGTTTCTGGCGGGTCGAACAGCGGAACTGAGCAGAAAGTCTCGGCTACGAGCCGTTGCCGCCACGATCGTCGAGGCAGTCAAGAGGCATCAAGCTGCCATAACACCGTGACGGCGGCTGCAATCGATAGGGCCGCTACGCGCCTTTGGGGGGGTGACGATGGATCGATCGAGGGCATAAACAAACTGATCGGCCTCACCGAAGGTTCACCGATACAGTCGATTTCGGCTACACCCCGTACTTCATCTCGGCCGCGAATGATGCCGTGGCCAACGGGAGCCACCGATATCAAGGGGATCACAACACATGAGCAACGGACGCGTTCTGTTCATCCTGACCAGCCACGACGACCTCGGCGGAATCCGCAAGACCGGCTTCTACGTCAACGAGGCCGCACACCCCTGGAAGGTTCTCACCGAGGCCGACTACCTCGTGGACCTGGCCTCGGTCAAGGGTGGAGTTCCGCCGCAGGACGGTCGTGACGTCTCCGATGCCGACCAAGAAGCGTTCCTGAGCAACCCGCATATCGCTCAGCAACTCGCCAACACCAGCACCGTCACCGACTACGACCCGGCCGACTACGACGCCGTCGTCTACATCGGCGGCCACGGCACCGTGTTCGACTTCCCCGGCAACAAGGCCCTGGCCCAGTTCTCGGCACGGGTCTATGACAACGGCGGCGTAGTCGCAGCGGTCTGCCACGGCCCTGCGGGCCTGCTCGACATCACTCTCTCCGACGGCAGCTACCTCGTCGCCGGAAAGAACGTCACCAGCTTCACAAACGAGGAAGAGGCCGCGGTCGGTCTCACCGACGTCGTTCCGGTGCTACTCGAAACGGCCCTCAACGACCTCGGTGCCGTCCACCACCCGGCACCGAACTTCACCGACAACGTCATCGTTGACGGTCGTCTGGTCACCGGGCAGAACCCTGCTTCGGCCACCAGCCTCGGCGAAGCCATCGTCAAGGTGCTCGCAAATCGCTGACCGCACACAACGCCCTAACCAGCTCAGATTCAGCACCACGTTATTTGGGTCCGCGGCGCCACCGACGCCGATAGACCGACCTGCCGAACCCCTCGACGAATGAGGGATTCCTGGCCGACGGAGTTTCAGCTTGCTGCGGATGACACGCTGTTGTCCGCGGCAAGCTGAAACGTCCTGTAGGACTCCGCACCGGCGGTGGATTATGCCGATGCGGCTCCGTTGGTTGTGTACAGCCGATCCCCCGGCTCTGCACCCGCCGAGCATCGGCATCCGCGAGAGGAGTTCTCGACGAAGCCTGCGCTCGGCGAAATGCAAGGGCACCGGACATGTCGCGTCGATCAAGCGACTTCGCATGTCGATGATGTCGTCGCCATCATCACCGAATAGCACCGGATACGCCCCCCCGATCCAGAGTCACCCGCTCGCAATGGATCTCGACAAAGCGTGATATCCAGGCGGCGACTAATCTCCGGTCGCGACCGGCCGCTTGGCATCGTTCGACCACTGCGAATACGAACCCGGATAGAGGGCGGCATCGATGCCTGCGACAGCCAGGGCAGCGATTTGATGGGCGGCGGTGACGCCGGAGCCGCAATACACCGCGACCGGGCCTTCGCCGAATCCCGCGAACCGATCACGCAGTTCTTCGGCGCTGCGGAAATGCCCTGTGCTGTCGAGGTTTTCGGCGGTCGGTGCGCTGACGGCGCCGGGGATGTGTCCGGGACGCGGGTCGATCGGCTCGACCTCGCCGCGGTACCGCTCCCCGGCCCGCGCATCCAGCAGCACGCCCGACCATTTCGCGGCGGCGTCCGCGTCGATCACCGGCAGGCCACCGGGACGCACCACCAGGTCGCCACCCACCGGGTCCGGTTCGGCGCCGGTCGCGAGTTCGCCACCCTTCGCGATCCAGCTGGGAAGGCCGCCGTCGAGGATGCGGACGTTCTCCACGCCCGCCCATCGCAACAGCCACCATGCTCGTGCCGCGGCCATGCCGCCGGTCGCGTCGTACACCACCACGGGCTGTCCTTCAGCCAATCCCCAACTGCGCGCACACTTCTCGAAGGTGCCGGGGTCGGGCAGTGGGTGCCTGCCACGAGCGGGCGAGGGCGCGGCGGCCAGCTCGGTTTCCAGGTCGACGAACACCGCGCCCGGAATGTGGCCGTCGAGATAGTGCTGGGGACCGTTGGGGTCACCCAGCGCCCACCGCACATCGAGCAGGTGAATATCGTTGTCCACCAGCTCTTCTCGCAGCTGCGCCGAAGAAATCAACACCTCGCCCACTACCCATCCTCCCAGCCTGCCCCACCTGCGAAACCGTTCCCGACACCCTACGCGCCGCCAGTGCGATAACTGGACCGTTCAGCACCCCCACCGATCAGTCCACTTTCGCGCGACTGGCAGGCGACGACCACCCTCGCGTGCGGCAATATCGACATAATGTCGCAGGTCTCCACCCCCTCCCCCGCTGTCGCCGACAAACCGGCGGGCATCGCGCAGCCGCTGGGCGCGGGCGCGATCACCGCACTGGTCGGCTTCACGAGTTCGTTCGCGGTGGTGCTGAGCGGTTTACGCGCGGTCGGCGCAACCCCCGCGCAGGCCGCGTCGGGGTTGCTGGTGCTGTGTTTCACGCAGGGCATCGGCATTCTGCTGCTGAGTTTCCGGTACCGGATCCCGATCACGCTGGCCTGGTCGACGCCCGGTGCCGCCCTGCTCGCCAGCACCGGACTGGTCGCGGGTGGTTGGCCCGGTGCGGTCGCGGCCTTCGCGGTGACCGGCGTGCTGATCGTGATCACCGGGCTGTGGCAGCGGCTCGGTTCGCTGGTCGCCGCGATTCCCGTGCCGATCGCGCAGGCGATGTTGGCGGGCGTGCTGCTCCCGCTCTGTCTGGCTCCGGTTCAGGCACTGCGCACCTCGCCGGCGGTGGTCGTTCCGGTGATCCTGGTGTGGCTGGTGCTGCAACGATTCGCACCCAAATGGGCGGTGCTCGTCGCCTTCGCGACCGCAGCTGTCGGCACCGGGATCGATATCGCCGTCAACAGCAAGTACTTGGATCTGTCCGCCATGGTCCCCACGGTCGAATTGACTGTGCCCCAATGGCATTGGCAAGCCATCATCGGCATCGCCATCCCGCTCTACATCGTCACCATGGCCTCGCAGAACATCCCTGGCGTGGCGGTGATGCGCTCGTTCGACTTCCAGATCCCTTGGCGCCCAGCCATGCTTGTCACTGGCGTCGGCACCATCGTGGGCGCGGCAGCGGGCGGGCACGCGATCAACCTCGCCGCCATCAGCGCCGCCCTGGCCGCCGCCCCCACCGCCAGCCCCGACCCGAAACGTCGCTGGATCGCCGCAGCCACCGCGGGTGCCGCCTACCTGATCCTGGGTCTGGCTTCCGCCGCCCTGGTCACCCTCATCGCGGCCGCCCCCGCGGGCACCATCGAAACCGTCGCAGGTCTGGCGCTACTGGCCACCCTCGCCGCGGCCCTGACCGGCGCTCTCACCGACCCCACCCACCGCATGGCCGCCCTGGTCACCTTCCTCGTAGCCGCCGCAGGCACCACCCTCTTCGGCATCGGCGGTGCCTTCTGGGCTCTGATCGCAGGCCTGGTCGTCCGCCGCGTCCTCCCACCGACACCTGGCCATCCGACTCCGGACGACAAGGTGATCGACCCGATCAACACTGCGGAGAAGGGCCGGTGAAGCACAACGCGTGCCAGCCCCCCGCACGATGCAGCGGCGTCGAGATCGCCCCGACTACCTCAACTCGGACCCGCCAACCGGTCCAGTAGCGGACCCGTGCGCGGACCCACCAACTCGCGCATGACCAGAGCCATATTCGTGCGTTCGACGCCGGGGATCTTCAAAATCGCGCCTGCGATGCGGTAGAGATCGTCGGCGTCGCGGGCGACGATCCGGACGGTGAGGTCCGTGGCCCCGGTCATGCCACACACCTCGGTGACCTCGGGAACGTCAGCCAGGTGCTCGACCACCGCGTCGAGTTGATGTTGGTCGACCACGACCGCCACGAACGCAGCAAGGGGGTAACCCAGCGCGCGAGGTTCCACTCGACGTTCGAAGCTGCCGAGCACACCACCGGTATCCCAGCGGGCCAGGCGCGCCTGCACCGTGTTGCGCGACAAACCCAGCCGCGCCGCCAGTTCCACCCCGGTGGCGCGGGGGTTGGCGATCAACTCACGTAGCAGTCGCGCGTCGGTGGCGTCCAGGGTGACCTCGGGTTCGCGACTGGTCATACAACGCAGTATGCCAGCGCCGCACCCCACCAGACCGTGCATTCTGCTCACCTGTGCGCGCCTCACTTGCGCACCTCGCGTAATCGTGGATGCTGAGTGATACACGTCGCATCAGCGAGTGGCGTACCTGCATCGGCTCACAAGGCACGGTGGCGAGGAGGCGATCACGATGTCGCAAAAGATGTCGCAGAAGCAGACCTACCCGGTCCAGCTGGTTCAGCCCGACGGTCGTCGGGTGTTCGACCGAGAGCACGGCGCCCTGGTCGCCGATATCGATGCGCCGCGGTTGCGGCAGCTGTATCGGGACATGGTGATCACCCGCCGCATCGACGTCGAAGCCACCGCCCTGCAACGTCAGGGCCAGCTCGGATTGTGGCCGCCGCTGTTGGGGCAGGAGGCCGCGCAGGTCGGCTCGGCGCACGCGCTGCACCCCGACGACTACGCCTTCTGTTCCTACCGCGAAACCGCCGTCGCATTCTGCCGCGGCGTGCCACCCGAGCAGCTCACAGCCCTGTGGCGCGGCGTTTCCCACCACTGCTGGGACCCCGACGAGTTCAACATGACCAATGCCAACATCGTCGTGGGCTCGCAGGGTTTGCACGCCACCGGCTACGCCTACGCCGCACACTTGGACGGCGCCGACATCGCCACCATCGCCTATTTCGGTGACGGCGCGACCAGTCAGGGCGACATCGCCGAGGCACTCGGATTCGCCGCGGCCTGGAGCGCGCCGGTGGTGTTCTTCTGCCAGAACAACCAGTGGGCGATCAGCGAACCGGTCGCCGTCCAAAGCCATATCCCGCTGGTGCGCCGCGCCGACGGCTACGGCATTCCGGGCGTGCAGGTCGACGGCAACGATGTGCTGGCCGTGTTGGCCGTGACCCGCCAGGCCGTCGAACGCGCCCGCACCGGCGGCGGCCCCACCTTCATCGAGGCGATGACCTACCGGATGGGCCCACACACCACCGCCGACGACCCGACCCGCTACCGCACGGCCGCCGACACCGAGTACTGGGCGCACCGCGACCCGATCGAACGCGTGCGGCTGCTGCTGGAACGCGAAGGCGACCTGTCCCCCGAGGTCGTCCAGCAGGTGACCGCGCAGGCCGACGACGTCGCCGCCCGGCTGCGCGCCGCGACCGTATCCATGCCCGACCCCGACCCGCGACGGATGTTCGACAACGTCTACGCGACCGAGCATTCACTGATGACGCAACAGCGCCAACAGCTTTCGGACTACCTCGCCGAAGGAGCGCAGTCATGATCACCACCTTCGCCGCCGCCCTCAACACCGGCCTGCGCCGCAGCATGGAAGACGACGCCAAAGTCGTGCTGCTGGGCGAGGACATCGGCCGGCTCGGTGGTGTGTTCCGCGTAACCGACACTCTGCAAAAGGATTTCGGCGACAACAGGGTCATCGACACGCCGCTGGCCGAATCCGGCATCGTCGGAACAGCTTTCGGCATGGCCTTGCGCGGGTATCGGCCGGTGGTGGAGATCCAGTTCGACGGATTCGTGTATCCCGCGTTCGACCAGATCGTGTCCCAGGTCGCCAAGATCCACTACCGCACCGGCGGAAAGGTGCAGGCTCCCTTGACTATTCGAATTCCATTCGGTGGCGGGATCGGCGCGGTGGAACACCATTCGGAATCACCGGAGGTGTATTTCGCGCATACCGCGGGCCTTCGCGTTGTATCACCGAGTACGCCCGCCGACGCGTATTCGATGATCCGTCAGGCCATTTCACTAGATGACCCCGTTATCTTCTTCGAACCGAAACGTCGCTATTGGGACAGAGCCGACGTAGATTTCGAAGGCGAACCGGATCTGCCATTGCACAAGGCCAGGGTCTGCACCCGCGGCGCCGACGCCACTGTCGTCGCCTACGGGGGCACCGTCGCCACCGCGCTCACCGCGGCGAAAATCGCTGCCGAGGAAGGACATTCGCTCGAAGTGATCGACCTGCGCAGTCTGTCCCCTCTCGATGTCGACACGATCGCGGAGTCGGTGGACAAGACCGGCAGGCTGGTCATCGTGCACGAGGCGCCGGTATTCGCGGGCCTTGGCGCCGAGATCGCCGCGCGGATAACCGAGCGCTGCTTCTATCACCTGGAAGCGCCGGTGCTGCGCGTGGGCGGCTACGACATCCCCTATCCCCCGGCTAAGCTCGAAAAGCACCACCTGCCCGACCCCGACCGCATTCTGGCGGCGGTCGACCGCTGCCTAGCCGCATGAAAGGTGCCCCTGTGCCGGAGGAACCAGCCGCCACCGACGACGGTCACGTTCTCGAATTCCGCCTTCCCGACCTGGGCGAAGGCCTGGCCGACGGCGACCTGGTGTCCTGGGCCGTCGCGGTCGGTGACACGGTGGAACTGAACCAGACCATCGCCGAGGTGGAGACCGCGAAGGCGGTGGTCGCGCTGCCGTCGCCGTTCTCCGGGGTGGTGGTGGAGCTGCTGGCCCAGCCCGGCGACACGGTGCCGGTCGGGGCGCCGCTGATCCGGGTGCGCAACGACCTCGAGGTGACCGCGCCGCGCACCGATGTGCTGGTCGGCTACGGCCCCGAAGCCGAAACGACTTCGCGCAGAAGGAAATCCGTGCCGTCGATGGCATCGAACACCCCGAGCACCCACCGCGCCGCCGCGACTCCGGCAGCCCGCAAACTGGCCAAGGAACTCGGCATCGACCTGTGGTTCGTCGCGGGTTCGGGTCCCGAAGGAGCGGTCACCGTCGAAGACGTGCGGTCCGCTGTCCCGGTGACGCAACCGCGCACCCCCGCCCGCCTCGGCGCGATCGCCCCGGCGCCCTCGAACGGCCACGTCACCGACGCCGACGGTCTCATCGAGCCGACCGCCCGCGAAGAACGCACCCCCATCACCGGCATCCGCAAACGCACCGCCGCCGCGATGCTGGCCAGTGCGCGCACGATCCCGCAGGCCAGCACGTTCGTCACCGTCGACTGCACCGCGTCGATGGAACTGCTCGACCACCTGCGCACCACCAAATCCTTCGAGGACCTCACCCTCACCCCGCTGGCCCTGGTCGCCAAGGCGACACTCGCGGCGATCGCGGAATTCCCGGGAATCAACACCGCCTGGGATGAACAGAACCAGGAAATCGTCACCAAACACTTTGTGAATCTGGGCATCGCGGTCGCCTCGGACCGCGGCCTGATGGTCCCCAATCTCAAAGAGGCGCAAGCGCTGAGCCTGCGCGAACTGTGCCGCGAAATCAGCTGGGCCGCCGACACCGCCCGCTCCGGCAACGCCACCCCCCACGACCTACGCGGCGGCACCTTCACCCTCACCAACATCGGCGTCTTCGGCGTGGACACCGGCGTCCCCCTGGTAAACCCCGGCGAAGCCGCCATCCTGTGCCTCGGCTCGATCCGCAAGCGCCCCTGGATATTCCGCGACGAACTCGCCATCCGCTGGATCACCACCCTCGGCCTGAGCTTCGACCACCGCATGATCGACGGCGAACTGGCCGCCCGCTTCCTAGCCACCACCGCCGGTTTCCTCGAGGACCCATTGACCCTGCTCAGCCGCATCTGAGTGATATATCCGACCCGCAACCGCGACGAAACATAATGCTCATGCGCTGTAAAAAACGGGGTCTACAACTCGTTGTATGAGTGAGGCACATCCCGTCGACACCCGGCTGCCGTTCGCGCGGCAGTTGGCCTTCGGCATTCAGCACGTCCTGATCATGTACACCGGTTGCATCACCGTGCCGCTGGTTTTCGGTGCGGCCGCGGGGCTGGATCGGGCGACGATCGGGCTGTTGATCAGTGCTGATCTGCTGGTCGCGGGCATTATCACGCTGGTGCAGAGCCTCGGGGTGGGCAAGCTGGCGGGTGCGCGGTTGCCGATCGTGTGTGGGGCCACGTTCGTCGGGTTGAATCCGATGATTCTGATCGCCAAGGAATACGGTCTGGACGCGGTGTACGGGTCGATGCTGATCGGTGGTGTGGTCGGTGTGGCGTTGGCGTGGCCGTTCGCGCGGGTGGTGCGGTTCTTCCCACCGCTGGTGACCGGGACCGTGCTGACCGTGGTGGGTGTGTCGCTGATCGGGGTCGCCGGGGGGCTGATCATCGGGACCAACCCGAAGTCGCCGAGCTTCGCGTCACCGTCGAATATCGCGCTGGCCGCGGTGGTCGTGCTGATCGCGGTCGGGTTCGTGTGCCTGGGACGCGGTGTGTTCTCGCAGCTCGGTGTGCTGATCGCGCTGGTCGCCGGCATTGCGATCGCGCTGCCGATGGGTCTGATCACCACCGCGGGCGTCGGTAGCGCCAGCTGGATCGGGATTCCGCAGCCGTTCCACTTCGGGTCGCCGCAGTTCCCGGTGACCGCCGTGGTGGCGATGAGCATCGTGATGGCGGTGGTGTTCGCCGAGTCGACCGCGAGCATGTTGGCGATCAGTGAGATCACCGGAAAGCAGCTCAGCAGAGGCGATCTCGCGCGCGGCCTGGTCGGCGACGGGCTGTCGGGTGTGCTCGGCGGCATCTTCACCGCGTTCGTGGACACGATCTTCAACCAGAACGTCGGCGCGGTCTCCACGACCAGGGTGTACAGCCGGTATGTGACCGCGGTCAGTGGCGCGATCCTGGTGGTGTTGGGGCTGGTGCCGCGCATCGGTGAAGTGGTGGCGGTGATTCCGAAGCCGGTGGTCGGCGGTGTGGGGCTGGTGCTGTTCGCCACGGTCGCGGTCGTGGGTGTGACCACGTTGCTCAAAGCCGATCTGACGGACAAGGTGAACGCGACCGTGGCCGCAACCGCCATCGGTGTCGGGCTGCTGCCGGTGTTCACCAAGGACATGTTCGACAAGTTCCCCACGTCGGCGCAGATCCTGCTCGACAGCGGCGTCACGCTCGGCGCGGCTACTGCTTTCCTGCTGAACCTGGTCTTCAACCACACCCGTCTGGGCACCATGGCCCGCGCGTCCAAGACCTCCGCGCCCGTCGAGGTCGAATCGGCTTCTGCCCAGCCCGTCTCGCCGGCGACCGCCTGATTCCGACGTCGACCGCCGGTTCTTCATCAACCTGTAAAGAACCGGCGGAATTCCGGCGTTCGCCGAGTTCAGCGAAGGTTGCATACATGAGAACCGGTCGGTTTGCTCGAAAAAGTTCGGCGAGGTAGCGGCGAGATCGCTCGATTCCTGCCACCATGGTCGGAAGCCATCGGTCACGACCCGCTGACCGGTGGAGTTCTACGCGGAGATCCGGCGATGGCGCAACTGATGTACTTCAAGAAGATTCGTGACGACCTCACCGAGGTCGAATACGTCTGGGGACCGAGTCGAGAACAACTCGACTCGTCGCTGGTGATCGACAAAACCACCTTCGCCGCACTCCCCGGACCGCCCGGGTACTCCCCCGCGGGGCAGATCATCCTGCGTGCGCGCCGCGGGAGTGACTGGCCGGAAGTCGGAGTTATTACCTCGTAAGTTCCGCCGCGGCGGCGCGCACCACATCGGGGATCGCCACCGGTTTGCGGGTGTCGGCGTCGACATAGACGTGGACGAATTCGCCCGTCGCCGCGAGCTCTAGACCGGCCTCGCCTTCGCGGAAGATCGCGAGGTCGTAGGTGATGCTCGAGTTGCCGAGGCGGGCGATGCGCAGGCCCACCTGCAGCTGATCGGGGAAGCTGATCGACCCGACGAACTTGCACGAGGTCTGCGCGACCACGCCCAGCGCGGGCAGCGCGGTGATGTCGGTGCCGGTGGCGCGCATCAGCCAGGCGTTCACGGCGGTGTCGAAGTAGGAGTAGTAGGTCACGTTGTTCACGTGGCCGTATTGGTCGTTGTCGGCCCACCGGGTCGGCATCGGCCACAGGACGGGATAGCTCATGCCTCCGCCTCGCTGGCGCTCGGCTGCGGCATGCGCTCCGCGCGCTGCCACATGGTTCTCTCGCTTCGCTCGCTCACTAGGCCATCATGCCGCGCTGCGGTGCCGGTGGTCGCGCGGGCTCACCCCGAAGTGTCGTTTGAAGGCGGTGCTCAGGGCGAAGGCGCTGCCGTATCCGACCTGGTGGGCGATGGATTCCACGGTCGAATCGGACTCCGCGAGCAGATCCGCGGCCAACGACAGCCGCCACTCGGTCAGGAACGTCATCGGCGGTTCGCCGACCAGTTCGGTGAACCGGCGGGCCAGCGCCGCGCGCGACATGCCGACCGCGTCGGCCAGCGCGACCACCGTCCATGGGTGCGCCGGATTGTGTTGCAGCAGACGCAAAGCCTTGCCTACTAGGGGGTCGCTGTAGGCGTGGTACCAGGCGGGGGCGTCGTCGCGGGCGAACCAGGCGCGTAGTGCGGCGATGAGCAGCAGGTCGAGCAGGCGATCGAGGACGGCGGTTTGGGCGGGTAGGTCCTTGGTCGCCTCGTCGACGAGCAGGTCGAGCAGCCGCGCGTCGAGCTCACCGCGTGGCAGCACCGCGACCTGCGGGAGCGCGCGCAGCAACCGCCTGCTGACCGCGCCCGCCGATTCGTAGGTGCCGGTGATCATCAGCGTCTCACCGTCGGGATCGGTGCCCCATTGCCGAACCCCGAGATTCAGTGTCTCGCACAGGATTTCGCCATCGGGTGTGGTGGTCACCTGCCCCGGCTGGATGACGATCTGCGGTTCGGTGCCCGGATCATCAGCCACCGTATACGGCTGCGGCCCACGAAAAACCGCGACATCGCCCGCAACGAGCTGCCGCGGCGGCGCGGAATCGGTACTGACCCAAGCCTTTCCGCGAATCGTCGCAAGTACCGTGAGCGGCGCCTCGTCCTGCACACGCAGCGACCACGGTGGGTTCAACAGCGAACACATGAGAAACGCACCCCGGGCGCGAGGACCTTCGAGCAGACCGGCTAACGCATCCACCTGTTCCACAGTAGACGAAACCCGGAGACGGCAGCGCATGTTCGTGAGCGGCACAGCGATGTCGCCGACGCCCGCGCGGCGGTGTACTTATCTCATGACGAACACAGCCTCTCACCAGCAGCTTTCCCTCATCACCGGCGCGACGGGCAAGACCGGTAGCCGGGTCGCGGCGCTCCTCGAAGCCGACGGGCACCCGGTTCGCCGCGGTTCGCGCACCGCCGAGATCCCCTTCGACTGGACCGACCGCGGCACCTGGGCGCCCGCTCTGACCGGCGTCGACTCGGTCTACCTCGCCTTCCAGCCCGACCTCGCGGTGCCCGGCGCCCCCGACGTCATCCGCGCGTTCACCGCCGCGGCCCGGTTCGCGGGCGTGCGCTCGGTGGTGTTGCTGTCGGGTCGCGGCGAACCCGAAGCGCTGGAATGCGAGGAGATCGTGCGGAATTCGGGTCTGCGCTGGACCATCGTGCGCTGCTCCTTCTTCGCCCACAACTTCAGCGAAGGCGCCTTCGTCGACGATGTTCTCGCCGGCGCGGTGGCACTGCCCAATGGGGATGTGCCGGAACCGTTCGTGCACGTCGACGACATCGCCGAGGTGGCGGCCGCCGCCCTCACCGACCCCCGCCACGAAGGCCAACTCTACGAACTCACCGGCCCACGCGCCCTGTCCTTCGCCGACGCGGTAGGCGAGATCGCCGCGGCCACCGGTCGCGAGATCGCGTTCATCCCCGTCACCCGCCCGGAATTCGTTGCGGCACTGAGCGATTACCAGGTCCCGACGACGTGATCAGCCTGCTGGACTACCTGTTCGGCACCATCCTCGACGGTCGCAACACCGCCACCGCCGACGGCGTACGCCGCGCGTTGGGCCGCGAGGCACGCGATTTCACCGACTACGCCAAGGAAACCGCCGCCACCGGAGCCTGGACACCCCGATAACCGAGTTGGACCGTTGATCACCAGGCTTTCACGCAAACATCGCCCGAGAAGGAATCTGCACCAAAGCCTGGTGATCTTGAAATTTCCGAGCCGACCTGGGGTCACCGCACGCCCGGTACCGTCGAAGCGGTGAGTTCAGCGCAGATCGACCACCGTCTTCGCCGGGCCAGGGCGGCGGTGTTCGCGGCTTTCACGCTGAGCGGGGTGCTGCTGGCTCTCTGGGTGGTCCACATTCCGGCGATCATCGGCCGGACCGGGGTTTCGGTGTCCATGCTCAGCGTGTTGGTGCTGCTGATGGCGGCGGGCGCGCTGGTCGGGATGCGGTTGGCGGGCCCGGCCGCCGACCGGTTCGGCAGCCGCACCCTGGTCGCGGTGGCCGCGGCGGTCATTTCGGTGACGGTGCTCGGGCCCGGGTTGGCGACCGGTCCGGTGACCTTGGCGATCGCGCTGGTCTGCTTCGGGTTCGGCAACGGCGCGCTGGACGTGTCGATGAATGCCCAAGCGGTGCAGGTGGAACGGGCGTATCGGCGACCGATCATGTCCGCGTTCCATGCGATGTTCTCCGCGGGTGGGTTTCTCGGTTCACTGTTGGGCGCGGCTGCCCAGCACGCGGGGTGGGCGCCGGAACTGACGCTGACCTGTGCCACTATCGGCGGGTTGCTCATTACCGCAGCACTGGTGCCGCAGCTTGTCGGCGAATCGCCCTCGCCTACAGAACATTACGAGACTGACGCCTCATCACGGCTGCGCACAGAACGACACAATCGGACCCGCACAGTACTGACACTCGGGGGTATCGCGTTCGTGCTCCTGCTCGCGGAAGGCGTCGCCGCCGACTGGAGCGCACTGCAGGTTCGCGAACGCCTCGGCACCTCCGAAGCCGGCGCCGCCCTCGCCTTCGGCGCCTTCTCCGCCACCATGACCATCGGCAGATTCCTCGCCGACCGGGTGAGTGCAGCTCTCGGCCCTGTAGCCATCGTCCGCTACGGAAGTCTGCTCGCCGCAGCAGGATTCGCCGTAGCCATCGCCTCCCCTTGGCTGCCACTGACCCTGCTCGGCTGGGCGATGTGCGGTCTGGGCCTAGCAGGCGGAGTCCCTCAAATCTTCACCACCGCAGGCAATCTCGGCGGAAGCAAGGCCGCCACCGACATGTCCAGGGTCTTCACGATCGGCTACCTCGGCCTGCTCGCAGGCCCCACGGTAATCGGCTGGCTGGCCGCTATAGTCCCGCTCACCGCCACCCTGATCATCCCGCTGATCCTCACCCTGGCCTGCGCTGCCGCAGCCGACACGGTCACGCCTAAAAAGTAACTGCCACAACCGAATTCACACGATCAGAGATACATCCCCACCTCGGTCGAGTGCTCGATCGTCGACCGGATCTGGATTCCGCCATCGCGGTGGGCAACCAGTTCGGCGAGTGTCGCACCGTCCGGAAAACTCGACGCAGCCGAGACACTCTCCTGGCGGGCCAACCACTCGTGCGCTTCCGTCGCCGACAATCGCCCGACCTCGAGCTGGGCCAGACAACGCCCCGGCCGAACAACAGCAGGATGCAACCGCGAAAGATCCTCATTCGTGGTGATCGCGATCAACACCTTCCGCCCCTGCCCCAACATCCCGTCGGTGAGATTCAGCAACCGCGAAAGCTTCTGCCCCGCAGCCTCTTTAGCCTCACCGCGGATCAACTCATCACAGTCCTCGAGCACGAGCAGCCGCCACCGACCGTCCTCGTCGTCCCCATCAGCCCCCGCCGCGACCTCCATCAAATACCCAGGATTGCTGAACAATTCCTCCGGATCGACCACGCAGTCGACCTGACACCACGGCGACCACGACCGCGCCAACGCACGCAGCGCCGTCGTCTTCCCAGTGCCCGGCTCGCCGTGCAGCAACACCAACCGCCCCTTGATGTCGTCGACCCCCAGCCCCATCAACCGCTGCATCCCCGCAGCCACCGACGCCGTGTAGTTCCCCCGAATCTCCGCCCACGCGGGCGCCACGATCTGCCGACGTCGACGCGCGGGACGCCGAACGTCCATGTGCCAGAACCCCATCTCCACCGTCGCCTCGCTGTCACGTGACAGCGCTGCCCCCTCGGTAGCCGCGGCTAACACCTCCACTGCCAGCGAATCACTGACCGCCGTCACTTCGACGGTGGCCGATCCACTGGCCCACCGCACCGCCCGCAACGCCCAGCCCTCGCCCGCAGCGAGCAGCGCACTGCTGTCGTCATCGACCACCGAACGCACGATCCGCGAGTCGGCCGGCCGCAGCAACGCCTCCGGCCGCACCCGGTCCAGGTGTGCCTGGCGGGCGAACGGTTGATCGCCGCGCAGGAACGGTGCCAGCGCCAACGCGTCGATCGCGTCGCGGGTGGAATAGGTGGAGTCGATGGTCGCCGACCACGGAAACGACTCGCCCTGGTCCGGCGCCGGGCGCGGGGAGTCTACGAGGCGCAGCTGTTCATTACGTGTGGACACCGCGCCCATCATCGTGGTCGGCCGCGGGGAATGTCCAATGACTTACGGTGACCCATGCGACACCCCCGGTCGGAAAACTCGCTGGCACGGTGGTCCGATTCGTCGGTAACGTCGTAGTGTGACGTCCACCGCGCACGACCAGACCCCGCCGGATTCCTACGCGAAGGCAGGGCTCAAGGAATGGGTCGGCCTAGCCGTTCTCGCCCTGCCCACGCTGCTCATCTCGATGGACCTGAGCGTGCTCTACCTGGCCATCCCCCGCATCAGCGAAGCGCTGGAACCCAGCAGTTCGCAGCTGCTGTGGATCCTGGACATCTACGGCTTCCTGGTGGCCGGCTTCCTGATCACCATGGGCACGCTGGGCGACCGGATCGGCCGCCGCAAACTGCTGATGATCGGTGCCCTGGCGTTCGGCGTGGCATCGGTGATCGCCGCGTACTCCACCAGCGCGAACATGCTGATCGGCACCCGCGCGCTGCTCGGTATCGCGGGCGCCACGCTGATGCCGTCCACCCTGGCGTTGATCCGCAATATGTTCCACGACGACCGTCAACGCACCACCGCGATCAGCGTGTGGATGACCAGTTTCATGGTCGGCATGGTGATCGGACCGCTGGTCGGTGGCGCGATGCTGGAGAACTTCTGGTGGGGTTCGGTGTTCCTGGTCGCGGTGCCCGCGATGGTGTTGCTGCTGGGCACGGGCCCGTTCCTGCTGCCCGAATACAAGGACCCCAACCCGGGCAAGCTCGACATTCTCAGCGCGTTGCTGTCGCTGCTGTCGGTGATGGCGGTGATCTACGGGATCAAGGAACTGGCCAAGGACGGCATTTCGATCGAATCCGTCGGTGTCCTGGCCGCCGGTCTGGCGTTGGGCACGGTGTTCGTGCTGCGGCAGCAGCGGCTGACCGATCCGCTGATCGACCTGCGCCTGTTCGGCAATGTGCGGTTCAGTGGGTCGCTGGTCGCGTTGATGGTCGCCATGCTCGCGATGGGCGGGCTGTTCCTGCTGCTGTCGCAGTATCTGCAGTTGGTCCTGGGTCTTTCCGCGTTCCAGGCCGGGCTGTGGACGGTGCCGCAGGCGCTGGCGATGGTCGTGGCGGCCGGTGTGGTGAGCGCGCTCGCGCCCAAGATCCGGCCCGCCTACCTGATGGCCGTCGGCCTGGTGATCGCAATGATCGGGTACGCGATCTTCACGCAGCTGTCCGGCCACGACGACCTCGCGCTGATCGTCACCGGCATGGTGGTGTTCTCGCTGGGCCTGAGCCCGATGTTCGTGCTCGGCCTCGACCTGATCGTGGGCGCGGTCGACCCGGCCCGCGCCGGCGCCGCCTCCGCCATTTCCGAAACGGGACAAGAGCTTTCGGCCGCATTGGGCGTCGCGGTGATCGGCAGCATCGGCACCGCGGTCTATCGCGGACAGATGACGGACCAGCTGCCCGCCGGACTGCCACCGGAGATCGCGCACACCGCCGAGGACACCCTGGCAGGCGCCCTGCACGTCGCGGCGGCACTGCCGGAAGCCCTCAGCGCCGAGTTGACCACGATCGCCCGCGAGGCCTATACCCATGCGCTACAGGTGAATTCGGTTGTCGGCATCGGCCTCACGGCCATCGCTGCCGCGTTGGTAATGGGCCTGCTTCGACACATCCCCGCCCCCAACGAGACGGCTGTAGCGACCGCCGACGTGGACTGACCGCAGTCGGTCGAACGGTCGGCTCAGCGCTATCGCACCGACCCTGCTGACACCAACCGAGCGGAAAAGCTTCCAGTGACCACCGGTCTGCTCATCGACCTCAGTCCGCTGCGGACATCGCGCTCCTTCCGGTACGCGTTCGCGGCGCGACTGGTGTCGGTGCTGGGCATCGGGCTGCTCATGGTGGCCCTGCCGCTGCAGGTCTACCAGTTGACCGGTTCGAGCCTGCAGGTCGCCGGGGTCGCCACGACCACCGCGGCGGCGCTGTTCGTCGGCAGTCTCGCGGGCGGTGTGGTCGCCGACCGGTACGACCGTCGCACGGTGATCCAGTGTGCACGCAGTGCCGCGGGCATCGGTTTCCTGATGCTCGGGGTGAATGCTGTGCTGCCGGAACCGATGCTGTCCGCGATCTATCTCGCCGGTGTCATCGACGGCCTCGCGGGCGGGGTGAGCGGTTCGGCGTTGATGGCCATGGTGCCTGCGTTGGTCGGCCGGGAGAAGGTGGCCGCCGCGGGCGCGCTGGTCTCGCTGACCACCGATCTCGGCACGATGATCACCCCCGCGATCGCCGGTCTGCTCGTCGCGAAAACCGGGGTGGCCTCGGCCTATTTCCTCTGCGCGCTGGCCACCACCGCGACCGTCGGGTTGATCACCGCGATCGGGCCGTCGCCGCCATCTCGGCGTGACTTGCAGAACCCGTTGCGCGAGTTGGGTTCCGGGATCTGCTTCGCGATGCGCCACGAATCCATTCGCCTCATCCTGCTGACCGGGCTGATCGGGATGCTCGTGAGCGGGCCGCTGGTGCTGCTGCCTGCCTTCGCCGATGTCGAACTCGACGCGGGGCCGGGCACGCTCGGCCTGCTCTACGCGGCACCCGGTGCCGGTGCGGTGCTCGGCACGCTCACCAGCGGATGGATGAGTCGCGTGCAAACCGGTCGGGCACTGCTCGTTTCGCTGACGTTGATGCCGGTCGGGGTGATCGCGGCCGGACTGTGGGCGCACGCGGCGCTGGTGTTCCTCGGACTGGCCGGGTTCGGCCTGGCCAAAACCGTGAACATGGTGCTGCGCTACGCCATGCTGCAGCGGGCCGCTCCCGATGAAATGCGGGGGCGCATGTCGGGTCTGCTGATGGTGCAGTCGGTCACCGGCACCGCCGTGGGGTCCATGGTGGCCGGATTCGTCGGCCAGATATTCGCCCCCGGACTCGCGCTCGTGTACTACGGCGTGGCGGTCCTGGTACTCACCGGACTGATGGCGCTCGTCGCCGGGCCGCTGCGAAACAGTGAGGCCCCACCGTTCGCGTGAACGGCAGGGCCTCGGCTGTAATGCCTTGTCTTACAGTGCTTTCAGTTCCTCGGTGACAGCACCGACGGACTTCTTCGCATCGCCGAACAGCATCGACGTGTGGTCGGCGTAGAACAGCGGGTTGTCGATGCCGGCGAAGCCGGAGTTCATCGAGCGCTTGAGCACGATGACGCTCTTGGCCTGGTCGACGTTCAGGACCGGCATGCCGTAGATCGGGCTCGACTTGTCGTCGCGGGCGGCCGGGTTGGTGACGTCGTTGGCGCCGATGACCAGGACAACGTCGGTGCGGTTGAATTCACCGTTGATGTCGTCCATTTCCTTCATCGCGTCGTACGAGACCTCGGCCTCGGCCAGCAGCACGTTCATGTGACCGGGCATGCGACCGGCGACCGGGTGGATCGCGTACTTGACCTCGACGCCCTTGGCCTCGAGCAGCAGCGCCATCTCCTTGACCGCGTGCTGGGCCTGGGCCACGGCCATGCCGTAACCGGGGACCACGATCACCTGGTTGGCGTAGGCCATCTGGATCGCGGCGTCGGCGGCCGAGGTCGCCTTGGCGGTCTTGGCTTCGCCGTCACCCGAGGACGCGACCGCGCCGCCGCCACCGAAGCCACCGGCCACGATCGCGGGGATGGAGCGGTTCATGGCCTTGGCCATCAGGTTGGTGAGAATGGTGCCGGACGCGCCGACGATCATGCCCGCCACGATCATCGCGGTGTTGTTCAGCGCCAGACCGGCGGCCGCGGCCGACAGACCGGTCAGGGCGTTGAGCAGCGAGATCACGACCGGCATGTCCGCGCCACCGATGGGCAGCACGACCATCAGGCCCAGCACACCGGCGAACAGCAACAGCGCGATCATCCACAGCTGCGACACACCACCGTTGTCGGCGCCCAGGCCGATCACCACGGCGCACACGACCGCACCCACGAGCAGCAGCAGGTTCAGCGGCTGCTGCAAACGACCGACGGTGATCGGCTTGCCCGACAGGATCTCCTGCAGCTTCGCGAAGGCGATGATCGAACCCCAGAAGGAGATCGAACCGATCACCGCGGCGAACAGCGAACCGATGATGATGTGGATCGTGGGCTCGGAGTGCAGGTCGGAAAACCCTGCGCTGTCGACGAATTCGGCCCACGCGATCAACGCGACGGTGCCACCACCGACACCGTTGAACGCCGCGACCAGCTGCGGCATCTCGGTCATCTTGGTGCGGATGGCGGGCGGAACACCCAGTGCCACACCGACAATGAGACCGGCGGCGATGAGAATCCAGTTGAGCAGGGCGGCGTGGCGCACCGAGATCAACGTGGCGGCAACGGCCAACGCCATACCGACAGCGGCGATCTGGTTGCCGCGCACGGCGGTCTTCGGGCCGGTGAGACCCATCAGGCCGTAGATGAACATGGAGAAGGCCACGATGTAGAGGCCGTTGACCAGGTAGGTCATGTTGTCGACTGCGTGCATCACTCGGCCGCCTTCTTCTTACCCTTGAACATGCCGAGCATGCGGTCGGTGACCACGAAACCACCGATGACGTTCAGCGTTCCGAACACCACGGCGACGAACAGGATCACCTGCACCAGCAGGGAGGGGTCCTTCACATTGCCCAGGGTCACCAGCGCGCCGAGCACGACGATGCCGTGAATGGCGTTGGTGCCCGACATGAGTGGGGTGTGCAGGGTGTTGGGGACCTTGGAGATCACCGCGAAGCCCACGAAGCCGGACAGCACGAGGATCGCGATATTGGCGAGAAGTTCGGTGTACATCAGGCTTCCACCTCACGGGTGACACAGGAATCGGCGAGCACCTGATCTTCGAAATCGGGCGCCAGCTTGCCGTCGACCAGCATCAGTTCCAGCAGCGCCGAGATGTTCTTCGAGTACAGCTCGGACGCGTGCTCGGGCATCGTGGCGGGCAGGTTCAGCGGCGAGGCGATGGTGACCTCGTGCTTGACCACGGTCTCGCCGGGCTCGGTGAGTTCGCAGTTACCGCCGGTCTCACCGGCCAGGTCGATGATCACGCTGCCGGGCTTCATGCCCTCGACAGCGGCGGCGGTGACCAGGCGCGGCGCGGGACGACCCGGCACCAGCGCGGTGGTGATCACGACATCGAAACCCTTGATGGCGTCTTCGAGTGCCTTCTGCTGCTGGGCCTTCTCGTCCTCGGTGAGTTCGCGGGCGTACCCACCCTCACCGGCGGCGTCGATGCCAAGGTCAAGCCACTGCGCACCGACCGAGCGCACCTGATCGGCGACCTCGGGACGCACGTCGTAACCGGTGGTCCGGCCGCCGAGACGCTTGGCTGTTGCCAGCGCCTGCAGACCGGCGACACCGACACCGAGCACCAGCACGGTGGCCGGCTTCACGGTGCCCGCGGCGGTGGTGAGCATCGGGAAGAAGCGGGTCGACTCCGACGCGGCGAGCAGCACGGCCTTGTAACCGGCCACGTTCGCCTGCGAGGACAGGGCGTCCATCACCTGCGCGCGCGAGATGCGCGGAATCGCCTCGACCGCGAAAGCCTGCACACCGGCGGCCTTGAGCGCACCGATCTGGTTCTCGGCATTGCGCGGGGCGAGGAAACCGATCATGGTCTGCCCGGACGACAGCTTGGCCACCTCGGCGTCGCTGGGCGGGGCGACCTTGACCACGACTTCGGCCGACCACGGGTCACCGATGGTCGCGCCCGCCTCTACATAGGCAGCGTCGGGAATGAGCGCGCCGAGACCCGCACCGGCTTCCACGATCACCTGCACACCCTGCTTGGACAGGGCGGGGATGATCTTGGGCACCAAGGCGACTCGCCGCTCACCCGGGCCGGACTCGCGAACGACTCCGACACGCGCTCCGCGCGGCGAACCCTCGCCCACGTTTTGCGTTGTCTCCACTAGTCAGACTTCCTTCTCGTGCTGGCTTCGAGCCTGGGAACAACAGGTCAGCCGACGTTACCCGTGAGTAAGTTCAACTGAAATCCCGGCAACTGTACTCGGCTCGCGGTGAGCCTAGTCGAGATGCCCGTCACAACGGAGAACTGGACGCAGGACCACAAAACGGACACCCTGCCCTGATCAGCCGTGACAACGGCCTCCCGACTCGGCGGGCACCGATCGGCACCCGCGCTGAAGATTCGTCGCCGCTGGTAGGGGCGCACAAGACCGCACATCATCGTCGGTTACTTACCTCGACGTCCGACTCCTGGTCGGGCTCCGCCGAATCGGACGATACGTGATGTGCCTCATGAAGCCCGCACCGTCGGGCTATTGCGCGACCCAGCTCACACCGTAGGGTCGACGCTGTGAACGACTGCGCCTTCTGTCTGATCGTGGCGGGTGCCGCTCCGGCGACCATGATCTACTCCGATGACGCGGTCTGCGCGTTCCTCGACATCCGCCCCATCACCCGCGGCCATACCCTGATCGTGCCCAAGGTCCACGCGACCGAGCTCGACGATCTCGACCCCGACCTGGGCGCGCGACTGTTCCGCACCGGCCACCGACTCGCGCGCGCCCTGCGCGTGAGCGGACTCGCCAGTGACGGCGCCAATCTCATTCTCAACGACGGCACCGCGGCCTTCCAGACGGTGGGGCACGTCCACTTGCACGTGGTTCCGCGCAAACACGGGGACAAGCTGGCCTTCGCGAAAGGTTTCCTGTTGCGTCGTCCGCACGAACCGACGTCGACCGCGGCGGCGATCCGTGCGGGCCTGTCCGCGTTGGATCAGACGGGGCCACAATCGAATACAGCGGGGCGGCCGGCGGGCCCGGAGGCGGTAGCGAAGCGTGACCACGCAGGGCCTTCGGCCGTCCCGCCATTCAATACAGCAGAAGGAGCACAGGGATGACCCCGACGCCGGGCCGCGAACAACTCACCGATCTGTTGGCCCAGCAGTGGGAGATGATCGGCCTGCTGGTGGCCGACCTCGACGAAAAGGCTTGGCGCCGACCGTCTCCGCTGCCCGGCTGGACCCTGTTCGACGTGGTCGCGCACGTGATCGGCACCGAGTCCTGGCTGCTCGGTCAGACGCCGCCGCCGCATGATCCGTTGCGCCCCAAGGCCGATGTGCGCACGTTGCCGCATGTGCGCAACGAAGTCGCGGTGCTGAACGAGATCTGGGTCGACCGGTTGCGGCCGCTGTCGGGCAAGCGGCTGCTCGCGCTGTTCGACGAGACCACCGAGCGTCGACGGGCCGCACTGGCCGCGATGGACGACGATGCCTGGCAGGCCTCGACCGTGTCGCCGGTCGGACAGGTGCCCTACGGGCGGTTCATGCGGGTGCGGCTGTTCGATTGCTGGATGCACGAATTGGACCTCGCCGACGGGATCGGTCGCAGTGTGACCGAAGGTGGGGCGCGGGCCGAGGCGGCGTTCACCGAGTTGACGCTGGGACTGGGTCGTGCGGTCGTGAAGGGGGCGAAGGCGCCGGACGGTTCGTTGATCACCCTCGATCTGATCGGGCCGGTGACCAGGCAGGTTCACCTGGCGGTAGATGGTGGGCGTGGGTCGGTGCTGGAAACCGCGGACCGTGAAGCTACCGCTGTAATCCGTTTGGACTCCGGTCTTTTCGCGCGACTGCGTGGTGGGCGGACCACTCCCGACGCGCACCCCGGCGAGGTTGTTCTCGAGGGCGATACGGCGCTCGGGGAACGGCTCGTGCGGAATCTGGCGTTCACCATCTGATGCGGCTTTTCCTGGCGTCGTACAGGTTCGGGGGTTTCGCGGATCGGCTCGTGGGGCTCGTGGGTGCGCCGGGGCGGGTCGCGGTGATTCCCAATGCTTGCGACGCGTGGCCTGATGCGTGGTCGTCGGCGGTGATCAGCGATGTGAAACCCCTTGAACAGCAGGGTTATTCGCCAGAGGTTCTCGATCTGCGCGAGTACGTCGGGCAGCCTGCGCGACTGGAACGGCACCTGCGCCAGTTCCCGATGGTCTGGGTGCGTGGCGGCAACACTTTCGTCCTGCGGGCCCAATTCGCCCGCAGTGGTGCAGATTCCGTGCTGTCTGAGTTGTTGCGCGAGGATGCGCTGGTCTACGCCGGGTACAGCGCGGGCGCGTGTCTGCTCGGACCCGACCTACACGGGCTGGAAACCATGGACGACCCCGCCGAGGTATTACCCGCCACCGGCATCGAACCCCAGTGGGACGGACTGGGATTGGTCGATCGTCGACTGGTAGTCCACCTCGACTCCCCCACCGACCCCGAGGGTGACGCCGCCGAGATGCTGGCGCACTGTGTGGCCGAAGGCGTCCCGCACTGGGCGCTCACCGACAACGATGTGGTGCTGGTAGACGGTGATCACACCGAGGTGCTGCGGTCCTGACGTCACGCCGCGACGGAAGACTTGCGGCGGAAGACGATCCAGCGCATCGCGCTGTACATGTAGACAGCCTCACACGCGCCCGCGACCAGCCTGGCCACGTGATACTGCAGGCCGAGCGCGGCGAGGCCCGAGCCGACGCCGAGGATGAACGCGAGATAGTTCACCACCACCACGACCGCGTACACCGCGGCCTGTCTGCCCATCGGGGCGTGCGAGTGAAAGTTGAAGGTCCGGTTGAGCACGAAGGCCAGGCCGAACGCGACGATGTAGGCGAGGGTGATCGACAACCAGACGGCCAGCCCGAGGCCACTGCGCAGAAACGTGAGCAACAGCAGGTCGACGGCGAAGGTGAAGCTGTTGATCAGCGCGAAACCGAGAAACGTCGCGGGCACGTACCGGTCCAGTCCCCACGGCAGGCGCGCGACGACCGCCTCGCACCATCGGGTGAATCGGTCGGCCGGCGACTCGGTGACACTCGCCTGATGCTCCACGCCGCCAGCCTGCCAGCGGCAGGTGAAGTCCGGGTGAGCACACGGCAAACGGGTGGGCCGGGCGTTCGCACCCCCAGTACGGCGACCGACTGGGAGCGTCAGCGACCGACCGGGGACTGACTGGGAGCGTTAGCGACCGCCGGGGACTGACTGGGAGCGTTAGCGACCGCCGGGGACTGACTGGGAGCGTTAGCGACCGCCGGGGACTGGCAGTGACCGCCGGGGACCGTCAGCGGCCGACCGCGGCGATCGGCCGGGTCTCGAACGACGTCCAAGCCGACAGACAACGCCGGCGGGTGAACTCGTCGGCCTCGACCAGCAGCGCGTCGCGCAGCACCCGAGGGTCCGCCGCCCAGCTCTCGGCGATCGCGGCGATCGCGCGCACCCCGAACATCCCGGTCGCTTCCAACGCGTCCAGCCACTCGTCGTGCACGCCGGAGTACACCCGACCCATCGCGTCGGCGTCGATCCCCGCGTCGGCGAGCTCGGCGGCCAACAGGGCGCCGACCATCTCTCTACGATCCTGCGGCTGTGTCATCAACGGTCCCTCCTCGCGAAACATGGTGCGGCGCAACGACGTCGCATGACCGGTGCGTGATACACGCACCGTGGAGCGGAACTCGAAACACGCTGAGCGGCGGCCTAATTCACCATCGAAACCACCACGTACGGGCATTGTTACGGATTGGACGCCGTATACACCACCCGGGCGCGCCAGATCACAGTGATGCGCAAATTCCCTTGTTCGGACACACATCACATCTGGTCATTTGATCACCACGCGCTCACGGAGGTATTTCGGCCGAATTTCCACGCTGAGAGCGTGGTGATCAAATGACCAGCGCAGAGTGCCCACGGGGGCGGGGGTGGGCGGGTTAGCGTGGATGGGTGGACGCGCGCGGTGTTGACCTGGATTCGTTGGTTTCCGTTGTGTCGGACGGGGCGGTGGTCGTCGATCCCGATCTGTTGGCGGGGTATCGGCAGGATTGGGCGCGCGATCCCGATGCGGGGATGCCGGTGGCGGTGGTGCGGGCGCGCAGTACTGCCGATGTGGCGGCGACGGTGCGGTGGGCGGCGGAGCATCGGGTGCCGGTGGTGCCGCGGGGGGCCGGGACGGGGTTGTCGGGTGGGGCGACCGCGGTGGAGGGCGGGATCGTGCTCAGTACCGAGTTGATGCGTGAGATCAGCGTCGACCCGGTGACGCGGATCGCGGTGGTGCAACCAGGGCTGCTCAACGCGGAGGTGAAGCGGGCCGTGGCGGCGGAAGGGCTGTGGTATCCGCCGGATCCGTCGTCGTTCGAGATCTGCTCGATCGGCGGCAATGCCGCGACCAACGCCGGCGGGCTGTGCTGCGTGAAATATGGCGTGACCACCGATTACGTGCTCGGCATGGAGGTGGTGTTGGCCGACGGGACCGCGGTGCGGCTGGGTGGGCCGCGGCTGAAGGATTCGGCCGGGTTGTCGCTGACCAAACTGTTCGTGGGCAGTGAGGGCACGCTCGGCGTGATCACCGAACTCACCCTGCGACTGCTGCCCGCGCAACCGCCGCAGTCGACCGTGGTCGCGAGTTTCGGTTCGCTGGCCGCGGCCACCGACGCCATCCTGGCGATCACCTCGACGCTGCGCCCCGCCATGCTCGAATTCATGGACACCGTGGCGATCAACGCGGTCGAGGACGAGATGCGCATGGGGTTGGATCGCACCGCCGCCGCGCTGCTGGTCGCGCGTTCGGACGCACCGGGTGAGTTCGCCGGGCACGAAGCCGAGGTGATGGTCGGGCTGTGCGAGAAGGCCGGGGCGACAGAGGTTTTCCACACCGCCGACCCCACCGAAGGTGAGGCCTTCACCGCCGCAAGACGTTTCGCGATTCCCGCCGTGGAGAAGATCGGGCCGCTGCTGCTCGAAGACGTCGGCGTGCCACTGCCGCGTCTCGGCGACCTGATCGCGGGTGTGGCCGCCATCGGCGAACGCAACGACGTGCTCGTGTCGGTCATCGCCCACGCGGGCGACGGCAACACCCACCCGCTGATCGTGCACGACCCCACCGACCCCGACAACACCGCCCGCGCCCACCGCGCCTTCGGCGAGATCATGGACCTGGCCATCGCGCTGGGCGGCACCATCACCGGCGAACACGGCGTCGGCCGCCTGAAAAAGGCCTGGCTGCCCGACCAGGTCGGCCCCGACGTGATGGACCTGACCCGCCGCATCAAACACGCCCTCGACCCCGACAACATCCTCAACCCCGGCGCCGTGCTGTAACCGCACTAGCATCGACCTATGACCACCAGGCTCGAGCACAACGTCGCCGACACCCGCTACGAGATCTACCACGACGACGTCCTCGCGGGATACGCCGACTACGCCGAACGCGAGGACCCCAAGGTCCGCGACTTCCACCACACCATGACCTTCCCCGAATTCCGGGGCCGCGGCGTGGCTGCGGAGGTCGTGAAATACGGCCTCGACGACTCCCGCGAACACGGCTACAAGATCATCCCCACCTGCTGGTACGTCGAGAAGTACATCGTCGAGCACCCCGAATACGCCGGACTCGTCGCGTAATTCACCGCGTTTCCCGCGTCAGTCGGTCGACCGCGATCTGGAAGACAGTGCCCAGCACGCCGATCTCGGCGGCCAAGCCCTCCTCGGGCATCGGGGGCAGGATCGCCAGCGCCGAGACGACGTACTTGCCGACGCGGGCGACGTAGCGCTGCTGGCCGATCTGGGTCTGCTTCGGCGGTGCGTCGCCGACACGCGTCTCCTGGGTCCCGGCCGTTCGAATCGCAACGCTTTGCGTGGCAACGGTTTTCGGCGGTTCGATCGCCGTCACTTTCATGCGCAACGTGTTGCCGGTCCCGGTGCGCGCCTCGACATCGGCGCACCGCTGCGCGAGCGTGGTCAACTCGGCCACCGCCAGATCGGACTCGACGATCTGCACGAGAAACACCGCCGGGTTGGTTCCGGAGGTCACCGACTCCTTCGCCCCGGCCCCCACCGGATTCTCGATCAGCGACCGGCAACTCTCGTCGGTGAATGTGAGCGGCACTGCCGTACCCGGCTGATCCGCGGAAATACTCTCCGGCTTACTCGGCATCTCATACCCCGCCGGATACTCCACCAGCCGCGGCAACGATTTCAACGCGACAATCGCAGGCCTCTCCTGCGCACACCCCGCACCGGCGAGCATCACCCCGACCAGCACCACCGCACCCCAACCACGCCGCACCGCGGAAACCACCGTCATCCTCGAACCACCTCACGGCCCAGCATCTCCGAGCCACTCGGCCGATCACGCTAGTGGTCCCCGACCCACGATTGCGGCCCCTCGCGCCGAGTCATGCCATCTACCAAAGATTCCCGAAATATCGACGTCAGCAGCCCAGTTTCGCCGGGCACAAGTTTCGCTTCCCGGCCCGGAAGGCCCACGCACGGTTCGACCCGAGAACGGGGGCGGCCCCTCGAAGAAGACTTCGAGGGGCCGCGGAAAACGGGTGTAGCGGTGGAGATCAGCGCAGGATGTTGCGGGCCATCACCAGGCGCTGGATCTGGTTGGTGCCTTCGTAGATCTGGGTGATCTTGGCGTCGCGCATCATGCGCTCGACCGGGAAGTCGGTGGTGTAGCCCGCGCCGCCGAAGAGCTGGACGGCGTTGGTGGTGACCTCCATGGCCACGTCCGAGGCGAAGCATTTGGCGGCGGCGGAGATGAAGCCGAGGTTCTTCTCGCCGCGCTCGGCGCGGGCGGCGGAGGTGTAGACCATCAGGCGGGCGGCCTCGATCTTCATGGCCATGTCGGCCAGCATGAACTCGGTGTTCTGGAAGCTGGCGATGGTCTTGCCGAACTGCTTGCGATCCTTGGTGTAGGCGATCGCGGCGTCCAGGGCACCCTGGGCCAGGCCGACGGCCTGCGCGCCGATGGTCGGGCGGGTGTGGTCGAGGGTCTGCAGGGCGGTCTTGAAACCGGTGCCGGGCTCGCCGACGATGCGGTCGCCGGGGATGCGGCAGTTCTCGAAGTACAGCTCGGCCGTCGGCGAACCCTTGATGCCCAGCTTGTGCTCGAGCGGGCCGACCACGAAGCCCTCGTCGTCCTTGTGGACCATGAACGAGGAGATGCCGTTGGCGCCCTTGTCGGCGTCGGTCACCGCCATCACGGTGTACCAGGAAGACTTGCCGCCGTTGGTGATCCAGCACTTGGAGCCGTTGAGGATCCAGTCGTCACCGTCGGCCTTGGCGCGGGTGCGCATGGCGGCGGCGTCGGAACCGGCCTCACGCTCGGACAGCGCGTAGGAGGCCATCTCACCGTTGACGATGTCGGCCAGGACCTTGGTCTTGAGCTCTTCGGAGCCGTTGAGGATCAGGCCCATGGTGCCCAGCTTGTTCACGGCGGGGATCAGCGAGGAGGAGCCACAGACGCGGGCGACTTCCTCGATCACGATACAAGTGGCGACCGAGTCGGCACCCTGGCCGCCGTAGGCCTCGGGCACGTGCACGGCGTTGAAGCCCGCGGCGTTCAGCGCGGTCAGCGCCTCTTCCGGGAAGCGGGAGTTGCCGTCGACGTCCTTGGCGTACGGAGCGATTTCCTTCTCCGCGAGGCCACGGATCGCGCCGCGCAGCTCGTCGTGGAAGTCCTCGAGTTTGAACAGGTCGAAATCGGGGTTACCGGCCATCGGGGGCACACTCCTGGTCGTGGTCGTGATCGCTGCGGGCTCACAGCGCGTCTTGCGTCGGCACGCAGTGCCAGTCTACCGAGGATTATACGCGCGGCACTTTGCCACTACATGCGGATATACCCGTGGCACTCAGTGTCACCGTCGAGCGTCGTGGCTCGGGTTGCCTTCACAGGCTACCGAGGCGGGCGGTGAGCAGATCGGCCACCTTGCGCGGCGGCATGTCGCGCGGGAACACCGCGACCACCATCTGCTCGGGCTCGGTCTGCGTCCGCCTGCCACGCGGAATCAGATCCAGTTCCGCACGCAGATCCGCCACCGTGGCACCGGACTCACCCCGCACCATCCGACGCAACAAATAGTTGTGCGTAGCGGTCACCGCGGCCGTGAACTGCACGCGCGCGAGGTCGGGCACCTCGGGCAACCGCCCGCGCAGGAACTCGGTGAACAACCGCTCATACCGAAACACCGTGACGATCTCCCGCTCCCGCAACGCAGGAACCCGCCGCACCACCTGATACCGCCGCACCGAAATCTCGCGCCACTGCGTGAACCGCTCGAACACCCCGATCACGGCCTCACACACCGCATCCCACGCATCCCCCTGCACCCCGGCCAGAAACTCCTCCGCCGACGCCAACTGGAACTCGTGATCCGCGAAGATCACATCCTCTTTCGACCGGAACTGCCGAAAAAAAGTCCGCCGAGAAATCCCCGCCGCCACCGCGATCTCATCCACCGTCGTCGCCTCATACCCCCGCTCAGCGAACAACCGCAACGCCTGATCAACCACCGTAAGCCGAAACTGCGCCGCGTCATCGTGTGCCACGGGATGTAACCGTAGCCACCGGGTACCGGCGGGCGAGACTCGGCCGAGTCGGTGGTCGGTATCGTCTGGTGCGAGAGGTCCGAAAGTAGTGGGGGCACAGTGGAGTCACGGTTCTGTCTGTCGATGTTGGCAGTGGCGGTCACCATCGTCAGCGGTTGCTCGGCCACGATCCCGGGTACGGCGGGGCCGAATACGGCGCCGAGCCCGGTGACGGCGTTCGGCATACCGGTCACGGCCGCAGACAAGGGCACGTTCGACATGCTCGACCAGGTTCGATCGGTCGATCCGTGCGGGTTCGTCGACCGGGAGCGGTTCGCGGCATCGGGCGTGATCTCCGCGCTCGGACCGAGCACACAGATCGACGAGTGCGCGGTCAGGTTCACCCCCAACGGCGAGCGAAATCCTTCGTTGATCTACATCGATCTCGACCACAATCCGCCGCAGAGCGCCGAGCCGACCCGGCAAATCGCGGGGGAAACCGTCGTGGCCACCGGCCCCAACAGCTACGGCAATTGCGCCTTCAAGGTGCCGCTGCGGTTTCCGGCGACCACCCCGGGAGCCGGGCAGCCCGATGTGGTCGAGATCCCGACCCTCGCCTACGGAGCCGTCTCCTCGTCCGGATTCGAGTCGTCCGAACTCGGCTGCAGCCTTGCCGAGGAGGTCGTCGCCGAGATCGTCGAGGCATTTCGCAGCGACAAGATCCCCCGACGCTCGGCGGCGGCCACACCCGTGTCCGATATCGAGTTGATGCGCCACAACCCCTGCGAAATCGTTGCCGTGCTCCCTCTCCAGGTGCGGCTGACCCTGCTGAATGCCGAATTCGACCCCACCCGTTGCAGTTTCATGGTCGCCGGACAACGAGATAGGGCAGAGGCAGTATCAGTGACTTTGGACCTGACCCGACGGCCGCTGCAGCCGTTCGGCGCCGCGAATCATCTGATCGATGTGGAGGGTGTTCCCGTGCTGATCTATCGCGACGAGACAATCCCTCCCCCGACTTGCGTCGAAACCTTCGCTACCGGACGCGAACTCGATCCGTCGATCGGCGGCGAGGATATTTCCGGCGCCAGAGTTCAGCCGACTGTCCGAATCTCCGGCCTGTGCTCGATTACCGAGCAATTGCGGCCGGTCGCGATGAAACTGTTCGGGGCCACCGCATGAGCACGCGGCGGACGATCGCAGCTGGCGCTTGGTGTCTGGCCGCGGTGCTGTTGTTGTCCGGGTGTCTCCGTACCGACGGCCTCGCGACCCCGGAGGGTGCCCGCTATCGCGGTTCGCTGGTCGACAGCAACGGCAAACCCGACCCCGCCCTGATCACCGCGCTGAGTGAGAAGGACGCCGCCCGACGGATTGATCCATGCTCGGTCATCGATATGACTGCGGTGAGCGCGCTCGGAAACGTGACCTATGCCGGCCCGCAACAATCACTCGGCGACTGCGAGGTTCTGCTCTCCGATCGAACAGGTCCCGTGGTCAGCCTGTCTGTATCGATGTCGACGATGCCCGTGTTCCCGAGTAACACAACCACTTACGGCACCCGCGTCGGGACCGTGCCGACCGGTGACAACCTCTGCTCGATCACCGTCGCCTACAACGAGGAACGGGCATTCCAGTACTTCGCTTCCGGCGTCGTCGGCAGCAATCCCTGTGCCGAGTTGCGCGCAGTCGTCGAAGCGTCGGCGCCGCTGCTCGACCGACCCGGCCAACGCAAGACGCCGCTGAAGGATCCGTGCTCGTTCCTCGACACGCTCTACCCGGCCGAACAGACGTTGTCGGTGATCGGCCTCAACCCCTCGACCTGTGACTACTCGCTCGGGGTTCGCACACGCGCGGATCGCAACCGGTACGTGGTCAACACCATCACGATGAGCCGCGTCATTGCCGACGCCCCACCGCTGTCCGCCCGCCAGCTCCAGCTTGCCGGTATCCCCGCCTACGAGAGTTCAGGCAGCGAAGATCGTTGCGAGGTCACGGCTTTCGTCGGAATCGACAAGCCGTTCACCCGGATCGGGTGGGACGGTAAATCCGACACCTACGTCGAAGTGATCACTGTGCACGGGCACGGCTGTGCCACCATTCGCGAGATCGCGGTGGCGGCGGTCAAGACGTATCGCGCCGCATAGTCACACGATTCAGCCAGGCGAATTGGGCCGCTCCGCCAACGCGGCGACCAGCCCCGTCATGCCTGCGACGACCTGGTCCGGCGAACCGCCGCCCGCGAGGCGACGGAGCTGAAGCCCGACCAGTGTCGCGACTGCCAGCGGGGCCGCCGATTCGGCATCGGCGACACCGAGTGCCCGCAGAACAGAGACGGCGAGGCGGTCGTAGGTTTCGAAGAATTCAGCTGTCGCGCCATGCAGGGCCGGATGCCTGGCGGCCTGCACGAAGAGTTCGAACCATGCGATGTGGTCGCCGCCGAAGCCTGTGTCGGTGACGATGCCGCCGAGGATCTCACCGGCCTGGGCGAGGTCGATCTCGCCTGCGGCGGCGCGGTCGGCGAGCTGGGTGAACTTGACGGTTTCCTCGGCGACGAAGGCCGCCATGCCGACTTCGACCAGGTCACGCTGGGTGGCGAAGTGGTAGGTGAGGGTGCCCAGCGAAATGCCGGCCTCGGTGGCGATGCGCCGATTGGTGACCGCTGCCGCGCCGTCGGCACCCATGATTCGCACGACCGCACCGATGATGCGGTCCCGAGTGGGCTCCGATTGTGACATGGGTCTCGCTTCCCTCGGCGACTCGAATCGCGCTATCGTTGTCTCGTTCGTTCGAACGAACGATAGCAGAGGATCGGAGCCTTCGATGGCCGTCCAGCCCACCCCCTTTCGCCAAGCGCGCTTTCGGGATCTGCCCGCCCGGCCCGCTCGTTCACATTCGTTCTTCCAGCTACCCGCGATGGACCTGCCGATGGACTCCGCCAGGTACGGACGGATTCGAATTCGCTACCGCACCAGCGGAACCGGGCCGCCCTTGCTGCTCGTCCACGGGCTGATGACCACGTCCTACTCGTGGCGATACGTGATAACCGAACTCGCCGAACACTTTCGGGTCGTGGCGGTCGACCTGCCCGGTTGCGGTGGCAGCGAGGCTCCCCCGGATGCGACATTTCGCGCCGCCGAGATCGGCGAATGGCTGGGCGAGTTCCAGGGCGCCCTGGGCATAGAAGGCTGTGCGGTGGTGGGGAATTCGCTCGGCGGGTTGCCCGTGATGCATCGCGCGCTGGACTGCACCGACTCGTTCCGGAAGGTAGTGGTCCTGCATTCGCCACTGTTGCCGGAGGTCAAACACCGCGCGCTCGCCGCCGTGCTGGCGGTGCCCGGTGTCGCAGCCGGACTCGCGGCTTACATCCGACGACAGCCGTACCGATGGGCGCACCACCGAACGCATTATTTCGACGAGACGGTGAAGTCGCTGGAAGAGGCGGGCGAGTACGGATCGGCGCTGGCGAGCCCCGATGGCTCACGGGCCTTCGTCAGGCACCTACGCGACGGCCTTCGCCCCGCCGACCTGGCTGCTCTCGGCCGCACGCTCGCCGACCTCGACAGTTTCCCGGTTCCGCTGCTCGCCGTCTACGGCACCGAACCCGACCCGATCGTGTCGCCGCGGGTGGCCGACGCACTCACAGAGCGCCTGCCGTCCGTACGAATGGTGCGCGTTGACCGCACATCCCATTTCGTCCAGGTCGACCGGCCCGACGCGGTCGTCACCACCCTCGTCGAGTTCCTGACACCGTGAAAAGGACTGTCACCATGAGCTTCACGGTCGACGAATCGACCGATCGGATCCTTGACCTGCAGCACGGGCCGGTGCGCGTGCGACTGGATGGACCATCGAAGAGTCCGCCGTTGCTCCTCATCCACGGCTCACCGTGTTCGCTGGAATGGTTCGACCAGCTCACCTCGCTGCTGTGCGACACCTATCGCATTGTGCGAATCGACCTGCGTGGACACGGCGCAACCGGTGGGTGGGAACGGCTCGGGCGCATAGACCAGGTCGCGATGGTCACCGAGGTGCTAGATCACCTCGGAATCGCCGAAATCTCCGCAGTGGCACATTCTTTCGGCACCGACATCCCCATCGATTTGGCTATGGCCGGGCGCGCGAATGCTGTCGTACTGATCGACCAGGCGCCCGACTTCCGCTGCGCCACTTACCCTGCCGGCCTCATCGCACTCTCCCGGCCGTCACTGATCAGGATCGCTCAACGAGCGCCAGCATTCGCCATCAGACTAGGTTCGAAACAGGGATTCGCCCCGGGGTTCCGGTTCGATTCGATACCCGGCTTCGCCGAAATTTCCGTACGCGACTTCCGCGCCTTCACCCCGTCGATAGGCAGGTTCGCGCTCGTCGACCGCGCGCGGGAACTGGCCGTCGACCCACTCGACGCACGGATCCAACGCCTGGACGTGCCCGTGATGGCAATACACGGCCGCCGAGACCAGATGTACGCCTGTGCACCGTCGATCGCGCGTTACTCCGCCGCAGGCGCACGCACCGCCATCATCGAGAACGCAGGGCATTCCCCACACGTGGAGGCGCCGGAAGCCGTCGCCGTCATCCTGCGGGATTTCCTCGACTGATCCAGCCGGCCAGGTTTCGCTTGCTTCGAATATTTCGTACACTGCGAATAGCGGTTCAATCGGTGTCGGAAAGCCACGGCTTACCGAGAAGGAGGCAACGATGTCAGGGATCCAATCGGCCAAGCGCACCGAACCCGGTGCGATCGATGCGGCCGTCGCCGACCGAGCGATGCGGCGGATCAAGGACTACCTCATGCGCCACCCGGACGAGGAGATCATTCCGGTCACCGGAGAGATCGGTAGTGACGAGGCGCTGGCACTGCCGCGGGAAGCTGTCAGCCTGCTGGCGTTCATCTTGGCGCAGGCGGCAGAGGGCCGCGGCGTTTCGGTGGTCCCCTCACATGCGGAGATGACCACGCAGCAGGCCGCCGACATGTTGAACGTCTCGCGGCCGTATCTGGTGGGACTGCTGGAGAACGACGAGATCCCCTATCGCCTCGTCGGCAGGCACCGCCGGGTCCGATTCGATGACCTCAAGGTGTACGCCCAGCGCAGCGAGGCCACCAGCCGCGCGGCCGCAGATGAGTTGACCCGCCTCGGGCAGGAACTCGACCTCTGATGGCATTCATCGTGGTCTATGACGCGAATGTCCTGTATGGCAACGCAGTTCGCGATCTATTCATCCGCTTGGCTCGCGCAAAAGTTGTCCGGGCCCAATGGACGGACCGGATCCTCGACGAGGCGCTGGGTAGCCTCGCCGCCAAGCGGCCCGACATCGCTGCCGAGAAGATCGCACAATTGCGGCAGATGATCGTCACTGCGGTTCCCGACTGCCGAATCGAGGGGTACGAACCGCTTGTCGAAAACCTGAAACTACCGGATCCTGACGACCGCCATGTCCTTGCCGCCGCTATCAGGGCAGGCGCTCAGATAATCGTGACGTCCAACCTGAAGGACTTTCCCGACGAGTACATCGCGGGCTGGAACATCGCAGCGAAGAGTCCGGATGATTTCCTGCTGGACCTCATCGACCTCGACGATCGAGTTGTCTGGGGCTGCGTCCAAGAAATCGCGTATTCCAGACGAAATCCGCCAGAGACTGCTGAGGACGTGCTCGACGAACTCGAACGCGCAGGGTTGGTCGAGGCCGTGGCAGCTCTACGTGAGGGACGTCGTGGTGCTTGACTTCTGATGCGCCCCGCTCGTCGGCTCGCGACGGGGCGACATCATCTCAGCCCAGGAGTTTGTTGCGCAGGGCCTCGTCTTTGGCCAGGACCATTTTTTCCAGGTCGGCTTGGAACTGTTCCATGCGGGTGCGGAGGGCTTCGTCGGTGGTGGCGAGGATTCGGACTGCCAGTAGGCCTGCGTTGCGGGCGCCGCCGATGGAGACGGTGGCTACGGGGACGCCTGCGGGCATTTGGACGATGGAGAGGAGGGAGTCCATGCCGTCCAGGTATTTCAGGGGGACGGGGACGCCGATGACGGGCAGGGGGGTGGCTGACGCGACCATGCCGGGGAGGTGGGCTGCGCCGCCCGCGCCGGCGATGATCACTTTGAGGCCGCGGCCTGCCGCTTCGCGGGCGTAGTCGAGCATGCGTTGGGGGGTGCGGTGGGCGGAGACGACGCCTACTTCGAAGCGGATGCCGAATTCGGCGAGGGCTTCTGCGGCGGCTTCCATGGTGGGCCAGTCGGAGTCGCTGCCCATGATGAGGCCGACCTGGGGTCCAGTGGTGCTCATGTGGGTTCCTTAGGGTTGGCGGCTGACGCCGCGGTTTCGAGGCTCTACTGCGCCGACTCCCGCAGGCGTCGAAAACACTTGCGGGACAATGGGTTTCACTCCCCGTGTGGATCCCAACCGTCGGTCCACACCGCGGTCGACATCCAGTGCGCCGCACGCTCGGCCTTCTCGCGCACCACAACGACATCGTCGCCGAGGATGTTGATGTGGCCGATCTTGCGGTCGGGGCGTTCACCCTTGCCGTAGAGGTGAACCTTTGCATCGGGCATGCGAGCGAACAGGTGGTGCAGGCGTTCGTCCATCGACATCTCGGGAGCCTCCGCCGCACCGAGGATGTTCGACATCACCGTCACCGGGGCGAGCGGGGACGTGTCGCCGAGGGGGTAGTCCAGGACCGCGCGCAGGTGCTGTTCGAACTGGCCGGTGCGGGCGCCGTCCATGCCCCAGTGGCCGGAGTTGTGCGGGCGCATGGCGAGTTCGTTGACCAGCAGTTCGCCGTCGTGGGTTTCGAACAGTTCCACGGCCATGACTCCCACCACACCGAGCCCGGCGGCCAATTCCAACGCCATGGTCTCGGCGCGCGCGCCCAAGTCCTCGTCGAGGTCCTGGGCCGGGGCGATGACGACGGCGCACTGGCCGTTGCGCTGCACGGTCTCGACCACGGGCCAGGTCGCCGCCTGTCCGAACGGGGATCGCGCGACCATCGCCGACAGCTCACGCTTCAACGAGACCTTCGACTCGGCCAGTAACTGCACGCCGTGCGCGAGCTGGTCGGACACGAGCTCGGTGGCCTCGGCGGCGTCGGCGGGCATCCACACGCCACGCCCGTCGTAACCGCCACGCACCGCCTTCAACACGAACGGCCAGCCGTGCTCGTCACCGAAGGCGACCGCGTCCGAAACAGCGTCGACCTCGACGAACGCGGGCACCGGCAGACCCAGCGAAGACAGCTTCCGCCGCATGGCCAGCTTGTCCTGCGCGAAGATCAGCGCCCGCGGTGGCGGCGCCACGTTCACACCCTCGGCGACCAGCACCTCGAGGTGTTCGGTGGGCACGTGCTCGTGGTCGAAGGTCAGCGCGTGCGAACCGCGGGCGGCCTCGCGCAGCGCGGACAGGTCGTCGTGGCTGCCGAACACCACGTCGGGGGTGACCTGCGCGGCCGGGTCGTCGGGCTGTTGCGCGAGCACTCGCAGACGCTGGCCCAGCGCGATCGACGCCTGGTGCGTCATGCGCGCGAGCTGGCCTCCACCGATCATGGTGACGGTGGGCATGGCTGACGGATCGAATGAGCGTGCGGTCACGTCGGACAATGTTGTCATGTCGAGAGCCGAAGTCGTCGACCGGTACACTCAGAACTCGTGTCAATCGTCGACGACGTGGTCAACGTCCTTCCCCCGCGCATGCGTGCGAGCGCGATCAAGCACAAAGAGCTGATCAAGTTCGCCCTCGTCGGAGCCACGACGTTCGTGATCGACAGCGGTCTGTACTACCTCCTGAAATGGACGGTTCTGTCCGACAAGCCCCTCACCGCCAAGATCATCTCGGGCGTGGTGGCGGTGATCGCTTCCTACATCCTCAACCGGGAATGGTCGTTCAAGAACCGGGGCGGCCGGGAGCGACATCACGAGGCGGCGCTGTTCTTCGGGGTGAGCGGGATCGGGGTGGTGCTGGCCAACATCCCGCTGTGGATCTCGATCTATGTGCTGGACCTGCGCGAACCCCATGTGAGCTTCCTGGTCGCGAACCTGGCCGACTTCTTCAGCGCGTTCATCATCGGCAACCTGCTGCAGATGGCGTTCCGGTTCTGGGCGATGAAGCGCTGGGTGTTCCCCGACGAGATGAACGAGCTAGAGGCGGAACTGGACGACCTCATCGAGGGCGAGCAAGAGCACCTCGGCCACAGCTGATCAGCGCGGCTCGGTCAACGTCGCGTTCTGCGGCCGGTTGAGTTTGGAACCCAGGAACACCGCGAACAGTGCGGGCCGCCGCCGCTGCAACTCGAGTCGACCACCATCGGCCTCGACCAACGCGCGAGCCAGGGCAAGACCCACACCGGTCGAACCGCCCGCGGAGAATCCTCGATCGAAGATGTGCGGCGCGAGTTCGTCGCGCACCCCCTCCCCCTCGTCGGACACCTCCACACAGATCAGCGGGTCGCGCGAACTCATCGTCGGGACCGTGCGCACGGAGATCGTGCAGGTGCCGTCGCCGTGCATGAGCGCGTTGTCGACCAGCACCGCGACCGCCTCGCGCAGCCGGGAACCGGTGATCGGGGCGCGCAGCGATTCGTCGCCCAGCAGTTGTAGTTCGCGGCCGGTCTCGTGGAACGGGTGGGTCCATTCGGTGACCACCCCGCGCAGTTCCGCCATCACCGGTACGGGGTCGCGGTCGTTGGCGTCCTCGTCGCGGGAGGCGCGGACCAGGTCGTCGATGGCCTCGGTGAGCCGGTCGACCTGCGCCATCGCCTCCTCCGCCTCGTGGACGACCTCGGGATCGGCGTGGGTGGACAGCTCGTCCAGGCGTAGGCGAACGGCGGTCAGGCGGCTGCGTAGCTGGTGGGAGACGTCGGCGACCAGCGCGTGCTCGCGTTGCAGACGGCCCGCGATCTCCACGGTCGCCGAGTCGAGCACGTCGGAGACGCGGTCGAGTTCGGCGATGCCGTGGCGGCGCGGGTCGGGGCGGAAGTCGCCCATCGCCAGGCGGGCGGCGCGCGCGGCCACATCGCGCAGGGGGTCCGCGACACGGCGCGCGGTCACCACCGCGACCGAGAACGCGGCGCCCAGCGAGGCCAGCACGGCCAGCGCGACCGCGGCCACCGCCTGTTCCTGACGCGAGTGCATCGGCCCGGCGGGGACCTCGAGGCGCAGCGAACCGGAGGTGCCCATCGACAGTGATTCGATCAGCGGATCGGGTACCTCGTCGACGCCGAGGTCCTCGCGGGCGGCGTTGTCGTGCGGGGCCGGGTAGACGATGGTGAGTTTGCCGCCCTCGGGGATCAGCGCGCGCATGGCCCGCACGTCGAGACCGTTGTGCACGATCCCGTCCCCGCCTTCCTGCGCGATGACCTCCGCCGCGACCTGTTCCAGCCGACTCTGCAGGTCGTTGCGGGTGATGTCCTCGACCCACAGCCACGCGGTATAGATCAGCGGTACGCCCAGGACCACCGTGGTGATGGTCAGCACGGTGAGAATCGATCGCAGGATGCGGCGGCGCACCGGTCAGCCTCGGTGCGAGGTGGGTCCGTCGGTGTTGAGCCGGAACCCGACCCCGCGCACGGTGACGATGCGTCGCTCGGCCATCGGGCCCTCGTCGCCGATCTTGCGGCGCAACCAGGACATGTGCATGTCCAGGGTCTTGGAACCGCGCAGGTCCGCGTCGCCCCAGACCTCGCGCAGGATGGTCTCGCGCGACACGACCTGACCGGCGCGGTCGATGAGGACCTTGAGCAGCTCGTATTCCTTGTTGGCCAGGTTCACTTCGGCGCCGTTGACCAGTACGCGCCGGGCTGCGGGTTCGAGTCGGATCGCGCCGACTTCGACGGCGTCGTCGCCGATTCCGCTGCGCCGCAACAGGGCTCGCACGCGGGCCAGCAGTTCGGCCAGCCGGAAGGGTTTGCCCACGTAGTCGTCTGCACCCGCGTCCAGGCCGACGACGAAGTCGACTTCGTCGGTGCGGGCGGTGAGCATGAGCACCGCGAGATCGGCGCCGCTGGCACGCACCTGCCTGCACACTTCGAGGCCGTCCATGCCGGGCAGGCCGAGGTCCAGGATCAGCAGGTCGTGGTTGCCTTCGAGGGCGCGGCGCAGTACCGCGGGGCCGAACCGTTCGACGGTGACGGTGTAGCCCTCACGTCCCAGCGCGCGCGACAGGGGTGCGGCGATCGCCTCGTCGTCTTCGGCCAGCAGTACTGCGGTCATGTGCACAGGCTAAGCGTTTCTGATCAGCGGGGAAGGACAGCTCACCGGTAGCCGCCGCCCCAGTGTTGGTCGCTGGTGGAGCGGCCCGCCTCGAACACGTGGTGGTACAGCAGCGCGTGGACCTGCTGCACCTTCGGCACGTCGTCGTATTCCAGCGGCTCCTCCGACGAGGACCCGATGATCAAGGTGCCGGTGCCCAGCATCCGGTCCCAGAGTCCGTGGCTGAACTGCACACTGGAGATCCGGCTCATCGGAATGTCGATGCCGGTGTGGGTGAGCACGCCCTGGCGCACCAGCACGCGTCGACCGGTGATGATGAAATGTGTCGACTTCCAAGCAATCACGCGCGCCACCACCCGCCACGCGATCAGCCCGAGCCAGACCGCGCCGATCAGGATCAGCAGTACCGTGCGCACGTGACCGGTGGTGTTGCGCCAGGCCAGACCGCCGAGGAAGCCGGCGATCGCGGTCACGACGATGAGAGTGACGATGGGCCACACCAGCATTTTCCAATGCGGGTGGCGGTGCAGGATCAGCTGCTCGTCGGGCGCGAGGACATCCTCCGGGTAACCCATGCCCCGAACAGTACAGCGGTGTGACGGTGCATTTCTCGATGCCACGACCGAACCGATACTGTGGATTCCACGCTAGATGCCAGGTTTTATCCCGATCTGCTTGCTCGAAACCGACAGTGGAGGCACGCGTGACCGAAGATCTGACTCAGCTCGACATTCTCACGGCCCTGGAACCTGTTGCCGAACAGAACCTCAACCGGCACCTTTCCATCGCCAAGGACTGGAATCCGCACGATTACGTGCCGTGGGAGGAAGGTCGCAATTTCGCCGCCATGGGCGGAACCGATTGGGACCCTTCACAATCCAAGCTCACCGACGTCGCCAAGGCGGCGATGATCACCAATCTGCTCACCGAGGACAACCTGCCGTCCTATCACCGCGAGATCGCCGAGAACTTCTCGCTCGACGGCGCGTGGGGAACCTGGGTGGGGCGGTGGACCGCCGAGGAGAACCGGCACGGCATCGTCATTCGCGACTACCTCGTTGTTACTCGCGGTGTGGATCCCGTGGCGCTGGAAGAGGCGCGGATGGTGCACATGACGCAGGGTGCGCACGCGCCGGCGAACTGGGGCGGTTTCCTGGTCAACGTCGCCTATGTGACGTTCCAGGAGCTGGCCACCCGGGTCAGCCACCGCAATACCGGGCGGGTGTGCGACGACCCGATCGCGGACAAGATGCTGGCGCGCGTGGCCACCGACGAGAACCTGCACATGATCTTCTACCGGAACCTGTGCGCGGCGGCGCTGGACCTGGTGCCCGATCAGGCGATGCCCGCGATCACCAAGGTGCTCACCAACTTTCAGATGCCGGGCGCGGGGATGCCGAACTGGCGGCGCAACGGCGTGTTGATGGCCAAGCACGGGATCTACGACCTGCGCCAGCACCTGGACGAGGTGGTGCGACCAGTGCTCAAGCAGTGGGACGTGTTCGAGCGCAACGACTTCGGCGCTCGAGGCGAGGCGGCGCGCGACGAGCTGGCGCTGTTCATCGACAAGCTGGAGAAGGACGTGCTGCGGTTCGAGGAACAGCGCGACCGGTTGCTCGCTCGCGAGCGTGAGGTAGCCGAGCGCACGACGGTGGCCGCTCGCTGATCTGTGCCGCTGAAGACGGGCCCGGCTTCCGGGCCCGTCTCAGTAGTGTCCGCGCAGGTGGGAGACGTCGCCCGCGGAGACCGCACGGTCGCCGATGAGCAGCCTGCCGGTGTCGTCGACGCCGGTGGCCACGCCGGTGAGCACCGTCCCGCCGGGCAGTTCGGCGCGCACGTCGACGCCGATCGTGGCGCATCGCTGACGGTATTCGGCGATGAGTTCGGTGGTGTTCCAACCCGACAGCTCCCACGCGGTGAAGCGGCGCGCGAATTCGGCCAGGATCGCCGCGACCAACTCGGTGCGGTCGACCTGCGCACCGGCCAGCGACAGCGAAGTCGCATGGGCGACAGGCAGTTCCGATTCGTCGAGGTCGACGTTCATGCCGATGCCGATCACCACGGCGGGCGCGGTACCGGTCGCGGCTACCTCCGCGAGGATGCCCGCGAGTTTGCGGCCGCCGAGCAGAACATCGTTGGGCCACTTCAATTCTGGTGCCACATCGGCGGTTCCGCGCAACGCGTCCACAACCGCGATGCCAGTCAGCAACGACAACCACCCCAGCGCGGACGGATCGATGCCGGGCAGGCGAACCAGGATCGACATCGAGATCTGCGCCCGCGGCGGACTCACCCACGCGCGGGCGTGCCTGCCGCGACCACTGACCTGTTCCTCGGCCAGCAACGCCACCCGGTCCACCGACGGGTCGGCCGCGCGCGCGACCAGATCGGCATTGGTCGATCCGGTCGACTCGACCACATCGATCCGCTCGTAGAACGACAGTGCAGGTGAGGCGCTCAGCCGCGATTCGTCCAGGGGTGCCCGGTTCATTTCAGGCAGGCTACCGGGTGTCAACCGTGAACGATCATGACCACAGCTAGCTGCAGTTTCTCTACTGACCGGTAAGCGAGACTGCCGTAGTGCGCGACGGTGTCACTGGTTACAATCGCAACCCATGACGAGTGTCCAGCAGCAGCCCGCATCGGAATCGGCGGGCACCCCCGATATCCACACCACCGCCGGGAAGCTGGCTGATCTGCGGAATCGGCTCGATGAAGCGCAGCACCCGATGGGTGAGACCGCGGTCGACAAGGTGCACGCCAAGGGCAAGATGACCGCTCGCGAGCGCATCCTGGCCCTGGTCGACGAGGGCTCCTTCGTCGAACTCGACGCACTGGCCAAGCACCGCAGCGTGAACTTCGGCCTCGAGCACAACCGCCCGCTCGGCGACGGCGTCGTCACCGGTTACGGCACCATCGACGGCCGCGACGTGTGCCTGTTCTCCCAGGACGTCACCGTGTTCGGTGGCTCGCTGGGCGAGGTCTACGGCGAGAAGATCGTCAAGGTGATGGACCTGGCGATCAAGACCGGCCGTCCGCTGGTCGGCATCAACGAGGGCGCCGGCGCTCGCATCCAGGAAGGCGTGGTCTCCCTCGGGCTGTACGGCGAGATCTTCCACCGCAACGTGCAGGCCTCGGGCGTGATCCCGCAGATCTCGCTGATCATGGGCGCCGCCGCCGGTGGTCACGTGTACTCCCCCGCGCTCACCGACTTCGTGGTGATGGTCGACGGGACCTCGCAGATGTTCGTCACCGGGCCCGACGTGATCAAGACCGTCACCGGCGAAGAGGTCTCCATGGAGGACCTGGGAGGCGCGCACACCCACATGGTCAAGTCCGGCGTGGCCCACTACGTGGCCTCCGGCGAGCAGGACGCCCTGGACTACGTCAAGGAACTGCTGGGCTACCTGCCCAGCAACAACCGCGCCGAGTCCCCGCGTCACCTGCCCACCGACCCGATCGACGGCGCCATCGAGGACTCGCTGACCGACGAGGACATCGAGCTCGACACGATCATCCCGGACTCGCCGAACCAGCCGTACGACATGCACGAGGTCATCCGTCGCCTGCTCGACGACGACGAGTTCCTCGAGGTCCAGGCCGAGCGCGCGATGAACATCATCTGCGGTTTCGGTCGGGTGGACGGGCGCAGCGTCGGCATCGTGGCCAACCAGCCCATGCAGTTCGCCGGCTGCCTCGACATCGACGCCTCGGAGAAGGCCGCGCGCTTCGTGCGCACCTGCGACGCGTTCAACATCCCGATCATCACCCTGGTCGACGTGCCCGGCTTCCTGCCCGGCACCGGCCAGGAGTTCAACGGCATCATCCGCCGTGGCGCGAAGCTGCTGTACGCCTACGGCGAGGCCACTGTGGGCAAGATCACCATCATCACCCGCAAGGCTTACGGCGGCGCCTACGACGTCATGGGTTCCAAGCACATGGGTGCCGATGTGAACCTGGCGTGGCCCACCGCCCAGATCGCGGTGATGGGTGCCTCGGGCGCCGTCGGTTTCGTCTACCGCAAGCAGCTGCTGGAAGCCGCGAAGAACGGCGACGACGTCGACGCATTGCGCCTCGAGCTGCAGAACGAGTACGAGGACACGCTCGTGAACCCGTACGTCGCGGCCGAGCGTGGCTACGTCGACGCGGTCATCCCGCCGTCGCACACCCGTGGCCAGATCGTGTCGGCGCTGCGCCTGCTCGAGCGCAAGATGGTGACGTTGCCCCCGAAGAAACACGGCAACATTCCGCTCTGATTGCGCGATATCAGAGTGCACCCGCGCACACTGATTGTGGGAAGCAACTATTGATCGACGCGGTGGGACCGGGAATGATCGCGGCAACCGCGCTCGAGAAGCGAAGTAAGTGCAGGAAGGATCTGGCACTGTGACAACTGTGGCAGAAGAAGATGTTCTGACAGTCGCCGAGCTCGAGCTCGTCGTCGAGCCACTCGTCGAGGAACTCGAACTGTCGGTGCAGGCGGTGGCGCAGGCCCCCGTCGACACCGCGGGCGAGCCGCTGTTCCGCATTCTCAAGGGCTCGCCCACCGACGCGGACATCGCGGCGCTGGTCGCGGTGCTGAGTGCGGCGGCCGCTGCGCCCCCCGCCGGTGCCCCCAGCGGCCCGGCGGACAGCTGGGGCACGTCGACGATGATGCATCGGGGCACCAACCCGTTCTCGCCGTACGTGTACCCGATGCTGTCGCACCTGCGCTGACCGTGCCGGTGACCGAGCTGGTTCTGGCGTCCGCGTCTCCGGCCCGGCTCGGGATCCTGCGCACCGCGGGGATCGATCCCGTGGTGCGGGTCTCCGGCGTGGACGAGGACGCGGTAGCCGCGGCACTGCCCGCCGGCACCTCCTCGCACGATGTCGTGGTCGCCTTGGCACGCGCCAAGGCGGCCGACGTCGCCGCGTCGATCCCCGAGTTCGACGCCGACTGTGTGGTGGTCGGCTGTGATTCGATGCTGCTGGTCGACGGGCAGCTGCAAGGCAAACCGCACACCCCCGAGGTCGCGCGGCAGCGCTGGGCCACGATGGCGGGCCGCAGCGCGGATCTGATCACCGGGCACTGTGTGCTGCGCCTGCGCGATGGTGAGATCGTGGCCGAATCGGCCGAATGCAGCAGTACCACAGTGCATTTCGCGAAGCCGACACCCGACGAACTCGAGACCTATATCGCCTCGGGCGAACCGTTGCAGGTGGCGGGCGCGTTCACGCTCGACGGTCTCGGCGGTTGGTTCGTCGACCGGATCGAGGGCGACCCGTCCAGCGTGATCGGGATCGGTCTACCGCTGTTGCGCCGACTGCTCGAAGACGTCGGTGTCGGTGTCACGCAGCTGTGGCGGGACGCGCGGGACTGACGGCGCGATCACGTGCTGCGCGCCCGGCTCCACGGCCGGAGTGCGGTCGTCGGCCGACATCGTCAGGTCCAGGCGCGCGGTACACAGTTCGGGTTCCACGAACGGGTGCAGCTGCACGTCCACGCGACCGCGCGCACCGTTGCGTTCGAGCACTTCCCTCATCAGCCCCATGTGCACCCCGCACACCACTTCGGCGTGCGAGCGGGCCAGTTCCCGCAGCGGGCAGGCGGTCAGGTTGATCTGCACGTGTTCGGGGGTCTCACCGGCGGGTTCCTTCTCCGGCGCGAAGCCCAGTTCCGACAGCAGTGACATGGTGATGTCCCTGGCGTCGGCGAGGGTTTCCACCGGCTGCGCGCCGACGTCCATGCGCGCACCCCAGGCTCGGCCCGCGGCGATCGCGGCGGCCGAACGGGTGACCGGGTCGGGACCGAGATGGTCGGCCAGCACCTGTGCGAGTTCCTGGTATCCCACCGAGCGTTGCACCGCGCGGTAGCCGATGCGTGGCCGTCCGCGTCCGCGTGGCGGTTGCTGGAACTGGCGCACCAGCGATTCGCGGGTGAGCACGTCGAGGTGGAATCGGACGGTGGTGACGTGCTGTCCGGTGATCCGGGCCAGTTCCTGGGCATCGAGGGGCTCGGTGGCGCCACGTAGGATCGCGAGCAGTCGCCGTCGCGGCCATGAATCGGACATAGCTCACCCCTCCTCTCCAGAGACTTTATCGGATAACCGTGCGCTTTATTCGCCCATTGTGTCGATTTGTGACGTGCCACCACACACTTACCATCGGATGCGACCACACAGTGTTCGCACCCACCCAACTCGCGTGAAGGACCACATCGTGCCCGTCGCCCCGGATCGCCACCCCGCCTTCGGTTCCTACGCAGTGCCACAACGATTGGTAACCACAGAATGGCTGTCCGCAAACATCGGCGTGCGTGGTTTACGAATCATCGAGTCCAACGATGACATCCTGCTCTACGACATCGGCCACGTCCCGGGCGCGGTCAAGATCGACTGGCGCGGCGACCTGAGCGACCCGGTGACCCGCGATTATGTCGACGGCCCGCGCTTCACCGAACTGATGCGAGCCAAGGGTATCCAGCGCGACGACACCGTGGTGATCTATGGCGATCGCGGCAATGCCCAAGCCGCGCACACCGCCTGGATCTTCACCCTGTTCGGGCACGAGGACGTGCGTCTGCTCGACGGCGGCCGTGACGCGTGGATCTCCGAGGAACGCGACACCACGTTCGATCTGCCGATGCCGGTACCCAGCGACTATCCCGAGGTCGAGCGCGACGACTCGACCGCGCGCGCGTTCCGCGACGAGGTGCTGGGCAGGCTCGGCAAGCCGCTGGTCGACGTGCGCTCGGCGCAGGAGTACTCCGGCGAGATCGAGGACGCACGCCTGCGCGAGGAGTACGCGACGCTGCGCGGCGGTCACGTGCCGACCGCGGTGAACATCCCGTGGACCGCGGCCGCCACCCACGACGGCCGATTCCGCTCGCGCGCCGAACTCGACGAGGTCTACGGGGCGCTGCCCGCCGACGATCTGGTCGTGTACAGCCGGGTAGGCGAGCGCTCGAGCCACACCTGGTTCGTGCTGACATTCCTGCTCGGCCGCAGGTCGGTGCGCAATTACGACGGTTCCTGGATCGAATGGGGCAATTCGGTGCGGCTGCCCATAGTCGCAGGTACCGAACCCGGTGTCGCGAATCAGATCATGTGAAACATGTTCACATCGGTGGACGCCGCGTAGTGTGACCTGCGACCTACTCCACGGTAGGGCTAGCCGAGTTCGAGCAGGGTTGGCACACTGCCTACACTCGCCCGAGACGAAAGTTGTCGATACCGGGCACGGGGCCTAACCGGCGACCCGTTCCCCGACGCGACCAAAGATTGCACAACAGGAGGCTCAGTGCCCAGCCATGCCAGCGCACGGATCACGAAGGTACTCGTAGCTAACCGCGGCGAGATCGCGGTTCGCGTGATCCGGGCTGCCAAGGACGCGGGAATCACCAGCGTCGCGGTGTACGCCGAGCCCGATGCCGACGCTCCCTTCGTGAAGCTCGCCGACGAGGCGTTCGCCCTCGGCGGTCAGACCTCTGCCGAGTCGTACCTCGTGTTCGACAAGATCCTCGATGCCGCGGCCAAGTCCGGCGCCGACGCGATCCACCCCGGCTACGGTTTCCTCTCCGAGAACGCCGACTTCGCCCAGGCCGTGATCGACGCCGGGCTCATCTGGATCGGCCCGTCGCCGCAGTCCATCCGCGACCTCGGTGACAAGGTCACCGCGCGCCACATCGCCGAAAAGGCGAAGGCGCCCATGGCCGCGGGCACCAAGGACCCGGTCAAGAACGCCGACGAGGTCGTCGCGTTCGCCAAGGAGTACGGCGTTCCGGTCGCCATCAAGGCGGCGTTCGGTGGCGGTGGGCGCGGGATGAAGGTCGCCCAGACCATCGAGGAGATCCCGGAGCTGTTCGAGTCGGCCACCCGTGAGGCCGTGGCCGCGTTCGGTCGCGGTGAGTGCTTCGTCGAGCAGTACCTCGACAAGGCCCGCCACGTCGAGGCCCAGGTCATCGCCGACCAGCACGGCAACGTGGTGGTCGCCGGTACCCGCGACTGCTCGCTGCAGCGTCGCTTCCAGAAGCTGGTCGAGGAGGCGCCCGCGCCGTTCCTGTCCGACTCGGTACGCGCCGCCATCCACGACTCCGCCAAGCGCATCTGCCGCGAAGCGGGCTACTACGGTGCCGGCACCGTGGAGTACCTGGTGCAGGGCGAGACCGTGTCGTTCCTCGAGGTGAACACCCGCCTGCAGGTGGAGCATCCGGTCACCGAGGAGACCGCGGGCATCGACCTGGTGCGTCAGCAGTTCGCGATCGCCAACGGCGACGAGCTGACCATCAAGGAAGATCCCGCTCCGCGTGGGCACTCGTTCGAGTTCCGCATCAACGGTGAGGACGCCGGTCGCGGCTTCCTGCCCGCGCCCGGCCCGGTCACCGTCTACCGCGAGCCCTCGGGCCCCGGCGTGCGCGTGGATTCCGGTGTGGTGCAGGGCAGCGTCATCGGCGGGCAGTTCGACTCGATGCTGGCCAAGCTGATCGTCACCGGCGAGAACCGTGAGCAGGCGCTGCAGCGTGCGCGTCGCGCGCTGGCCGAGTTCGAGGTCGAGGGCCTGGCCACGGTGATCCCGTTCCACCGCGCGGTCATCGAGGATCCGGCGTTCATCGGTGACGGCGAGAAGTTCGACGTCTACACCAAGTGGATCGAAAACGAGTGGAACAACACCGTCGAGCCGTACACGGCCGCGGGCGTTGCCGATGATGACGACGAGGATCTGCCCCGGCAGAAGGTCGTCGTCGAGGTCGGTGGACGTCGCGTGGAGGTGTCGCTGCCGGGTCAGTTCACCCTCGGTGGTGGCGCTGCCGGTTCGGCGGGCAACGGTGTGGTTCGCAAGAAGCCCAAGGCGCGCAAGCGTGGTGGCGCGGCCGGTGGTGCGGCGTCGGGTGACGCGGTGACCGCGCCGATGCAGGGCACCGTCGTGAAGGTGGCTGTCGAAGAAGGACAGTCGGTCGAGGCGGGCGATCTGATCGTGGTGCTCGAGGCCATGAAGATGGAGAACCCGGTCAACGCGCACAAGGCCGGTGTTGTCACCGGGCTGTCCGTGGAGGCGGGTGCTGCGATCACGCAGGGCACTGTTCTGGCGGAGATCAAGTAGTTTTCTGACTTCAGCAACGGGCGTCGGTCTTCGTGACCGACGCCCGTTGCTGTTCTCCTACCGGCAAAAGTCGCAGGGAGGCGGCGTAGCTGAACGGGGGGCGAAGATCACGGGTTCTTCCAGGCTGAGTGCCCCGATCCTGTCGTATCGTGGATCGGGTGACCAGCACTGCGCACACCGGTTCGAACCCGCTGCCGACGCCGGGTTCGGCCACGGTCGCGGAGGTCATCCACCACCGTCGAGACGCCGGTCATCGCGCTGACGGGCATCGGCTGGCGCTGGTGATCGAGGGTGGTGCCAGTCGCGGGGTGTATTCCAGCGGGATGGTGCAGGCGCTCGAGGAGCTGGGCCTGTCGAAGGTGTTCGACGCGGTGTACGGCACGTCGGCCGGGGCGATCAACGGTGCGTGGTTGCTGTGCGGGCGCGCGGCCACGGGGATGCGGTCGTGGACCGATCCGGCGATCATGCGACGCGTGGTCGACCCGGTGCGCATCCTGCGCGGCAAGCCGGTGTTCGACCTGCACTATCTGGTGAACGGCGTCTACGACGGCATCCAGCCGATGGACTTTCCGGCGATCCTGGCCAACCCCACCAGCTTTCACCCGATCGCGACCGACATCCGCACCGGGGAGTCGGTGGACCTCGGTCCTTACATCACCGACAAACAGTCGCTGCTGACGGCGCTGCGGGCATCTGCGGGGCTGCCCCTGCTGGCCGGGCCGCCGGTCATGCTCGGGGGTGGCAGTTACTTCGACGGCGGGCTCGCCGAGACGGTGCCGATTCGTACGGCGGTGGCCGCGGGGGTCACGCACGCGTTGGTGTTGCGCACCCGTCGCACCGACGAGCTGCGGCCGCCCGCTTCGCTGCTGCACCGGGTGGTGGGCGGCGGGTATATGCGGGCCATCGCGCCGGGGGCGTTTCGGGCGTGGACGAAGCGGCCGGGTCAGCAGGCCAGGGAGGACAGTTATCTGGCCGGGCTGGGCGACCAGGTGCTGCAGGTGCATCCGCCTGCTGGTTCGCCCGCGGTGGAGAGCGCGGCTCGGGATACGGATCTGCTCGATCGGGCGTTGGAGATCGGGCGGACTGCTGTGCATTCGCTGCTCGGTGGGGGAACGCTGCGTACGGCCTGAACCAGCCGCGAGATGAGCCGTTAGGCTGCGGGCGTGGAAGCGATCGAGATCAACGCTGGGTCCTGGTATCTGCGCGCCTTGCGGGCCGATGAGCGCATCGATGACCGACCCGCGTTGGCCGATGGGGGGATCACCGATGCCGATTACGTGGCCACGCGTTCGCAGCAGTGGGCGGATGAGTCGCACCTGTCGTGGGCGGTGTGTGTGCCGACCACGGCGGAGATGGTCGCCGAGATCGGCGTGACGCCGGGGGTCGACGGAACGGCCGCGGTGACCGGGTGGGCGCGGGCCGGTGCGGACGAGGCTTTGGCGGCAGGGCTGGCGTCGGTGCACCGATTCGTCGAGGGTGCGCTGGGGTTGCGGCCGGTCTCCGCCTGACGGGGTTATGGCGGTTCCGCGAGGAAGAACGCCGCCCATAGCCGCGACACGTCGCCATATCGCGGCCATGAGCGACTCATGTTGCGCTACGGCGCTTCTCGCGTGAGGACCGCGTCCAACGCATCGACCGCGCGCTCGAGCTCGTCCTCGGTCACAGTCAGTGCCGGACGGAACCGAATGCTGCGCTCCCCCGTGCCCAGCAACAGCACATGCTCACGTTCCCGCAGCTCCGTCACCACCCGATCGCGCAGTTCCGGCGTGGCCAGGGTGATCGCGCACATCAGCCCGCGCCCACGCACCTCGCTCACCTCGTCCGGATGCGCCGCAGCCAGTTTTCCCAGCTGATCGAGCAGGAACGCACCCAGCGGCGCGACACCTTCGATCAACCGATCCTGTTCCAGCACTTCGAGAATGCGCCGGGTGCGGACCATGTCGGTGAGGTTGCCGCCCCAGGTGGAGTTCAGTCGCGAGCTCACCTGGAAGACATTGTCGTCGATCTCGTCGACCCGACCGCCCGCCATGATCCCGCACACCTGCGTCTTCTTCCCGAACGCCACCACATCGGGCTGCACCCCCAATTGCTGGAAGGCCCAGGTGGTTCCGGTCAGGCCGACGCCGGTCTGCACCTCGTCGAGGATGAACAGCGCGTCGTTGGCGTGGCACAGCTGCTGGATGGCGGCGAGGAATTCCGGCCGAAGGTGACGGTCGCCGCCTTCACCCTGAATGGGTTCGGCGATGAAACATGCTATGTCGTGCGGGTTTTCGGCGAAAGCCTGTTCGGCCTGTGCCAGCGCGCGCGCTTCCAGTTCCTCGATATCGGGGCCGGCGAAGGTGTGCGGTGTGTCGATGCGCGGCCAGTCGAATTTCGGGAAGCGGGCGGTCTTGACCGGGTCGGTGTTGGTCAGCGACATCGTGTAGCCGCTGCGGCCGTGGAACGCCCCGGTCAGGTGCAACACCTTGGTGCCCAGTTCCGGTGCGCGACCGTGCAATTCGTTGTGCCTGCTCTTCCAGTCGAACGCGACCTTCAGCGCGTTCTCGACCGCGAGCGCACCACCGTCGACGAAGAACAGATGCGGCAGGCTCGGATCGCCGAGCACGCGGGCGAAGGCGTCGACGAAGGCCGCCATCTCGACGGTGTAGATGTCGGAGTTGCTCGGCTTGTTCAGTGCGGCAGTGGCCAATTCGGCGAGAAAGTCCTCGTCGCCAGCCAACGCGGGATGGTTCATGCCCAGCGCGTTGGAGGCGAAGAAGCCGAACATGTCGAGATAGCTGGTGCCGTCGCGTTCGTCGACCAGCGTGCGACCGTGCGACTTGCGCAGGTCGAGCACGAGTTCGAAGCCGTCCGCGAGGATGTGCGAGGACAGGATTTCGTGGACCCGGTTGGCGGGGATGACCGCCGCGCCGGGGCGCTCCAGTTCGATGGTCACCAGACCGACGATACGCAAATATTTACGGAAGTTCTACGGATTCGCGAATCAAATTACGACCGATGACTACTTGTCATAGAATGTCTGCAGGATGATGGTGCTGCGGGTGTGCACGTTGGCCGTGGCCCTGATCTCCTGCAGCAGATGTTCCAACGCCCGAGGCGAGGCCACCCGCACCAGCAGCACGTAGCTCTCCTCGCCCGCCACCGAGTGGCACCCCTCGATGCCGGGGATGTGCTGCAACAATGCGGGCGCGTCGTCGGGTTGGGACGGGTCGAGAGGAGTGATCGCGACGAACGCCGACAACAGGTGGCCCAGCGCTTCGGGGTCCACATTCGCGGTGTATCCGCGGATCACGCCACGCGCTTCGAGCCTGCGCACCCGCGACTGCACCGCGGAGACCGACAGACTGGCCTTCTCCGCCAGGATCGACAACGTGGCGCGGCCATCGATCATCAGTTCCTTGATCAACAGTCGATCGATGTCGTCGAGCTGGGGCCGAGCCGGTGTATCCGCCATCCGCGAAGGCTAACCCAGCGCGGCCCCAGCGCGGGGAAAACTTCTTTCCGTTCCCCACCGAAATCTCCCGAACTTTTCCGTGAGTCGTACCAACCAGCAGTCAGCCGAACTGCAGAAGGCGAGCACAGTACCGATGACGCAGACCGTGACCGAGAACTTCTCCGAGCAGCTGTCGCTGCGCGCCGGGGCGCTGCTGCACGCCCTGGGCGCCACCCTGCCCGAACCCGGCCCACTGCTGGCGCGCACCCCCATTTCGGGCGGGGTCCTGCTGCCGCTGACCACCGACACCCCTGCCGACGTGGACGCCGCGATCGGCCGTGCCGCAACGGCATTCGAGTCGTGGCGCACGGTGCCCGCGCCCATTCGGGCCGCGCTGGTGCGTCGACTGGCCCAGTTGTTGGTGGAGCATCAGGACGAGCTGGCCGAACTGGTGACCCTGGAGGCGGGCAAGATCGGTCCCGAGGCACTGGGCGAAGTGCAGGAGATGATCGACGTCTGCGAGTTCGCGATCGGACTGTCGCGCCAACTCTACGGCGCCACAATGCCTTCCGAGCGTCCCGGACATCGGCTGATGGAGACGTGGCATCCGCTCGGCGTCGTCGGGGTGATCTCGGCGTTCAATTTCCCGGTGGCGGTGTGGGCTTGGAATACCGCGATCGCGCTGGTGTGTGGTGACACGGTGGTGTGGAAACCCTCGGAGACCACGCCGTTGACGGGGTTGGCGTGTCACACGCTGCTGCGTCGGGCCGCAGTGGATGTGGGCGCGGATCCTGAAGTGCACCAACTGATTCAAGGTGATGCCACCGCCGGTTCGGTCCTGGTCGACGACCCCCGTGTCGCACTGCTCAGTGCCACCGGCTCGGTGCGGATGGGCGCCACGGTCGCGCCTCGCGTGGCCGCACGGTTCGGGCGGTGCCTGCTCGAACTGGGTGGCAACAACGCCGCGATCGTCGCGCCCAGTGCCGACCTGGAGTTGGCGGTGCGCGGGATCGTGTTCTCGGCGGCCGGAACCGCGGGGCAGCGGTGCACGAGTCTGCGTCGGTTGATCGTGCATCGTTCGATCGCCGACCAGGTGGTCGAACGGCTTTCCGCGGCGTACAGCCAACTGCCCGTTGGCAATCCGCTCGACGACGGCGTGCTGGTCGGGCCGCTGATCAACGAACTCGCCTTCGCCGCGATGCAGGAAGCGCTGGTCGGCGCGGTGGCCGAGGGGGGCGACATCATCTGCGGCGGTGAACGAGTCGAGATCGTCGGCCCCGACGCCTACTACGTGCGGCCCGCACTGGTTCGGATGCCGGGGCAGACCGAGCTCGTGCGCGAGGAGACGTTCGCGCCGATCCTGTACGTGCTCACCTATGACGACCTCGATGAGGCCATCGCACTCAACAACGGTGTGCCGCAAGGACTTTCCTCGTCGATCTTCACCCTCGACCAGCGTGAGGCCGAACGGTTCCTGGCGGGCTCGGACTGCGGCATCGCCAATGTCAATATCGGCACCTCGGGTGCGGAGATCGGCGGCGCGTTCGGCGGGGAGAAGAACACCGGCGGTGGGCGCGAGTCGGGCTCCGATTCCTGGAAGACCTACATGCGTCGCGCGACCAACACCGTCAACTACTCCACCGAACTCCCCCTGGCTCAGGGCATCCATTTCGGCTGATCAGGTACCGATTTCGTCTTTGGGCTCCCCCCGTGTAAAGTTGTCTTTGCAACGCGGGATGGAGCAGCTCGGTAGCTCGCTGGGCTCATAACCCAGAGGTCGTAGGTTCAAATCCTGCTCCCGCTACTACGAGAAGGCCCCGAAGTTTCGACTTCGGGGCCTTCTTCGTTTCATGTACCCAGTCGCAGCGTCCAGTTGCCTCGGTAGTGCAGCCGCGTCACGCTGGCAGGCGGCACATCCATTCGCCAGAACGATTTCGCCGGTGCGTCGAGCACCACCAGCAGCGCCGCGCGCACCACCGCCGGATGCGTCACCGCCACGGTGTCGCGCCCCGCCGACGCGACCTCGGCCAACCAAAACCGCACTCGCTCAGTCAGATCCGTGACCGATTCCCCACCGTGCCCACGGAACTCGGGATCGGTGAGCCAGGCGAACAGTTGATCCTGGGCCACCTTGCCCATCTCACTGCCCCGCCACGACCCCGCATCCAGGTCCCGTAGTCGCACATCCGGCTCGCCGACCAGGCCCAACTCCTGCGCGGTCTCGCGGGCCCGCAGTTCGGGCCCGGTCCGCACCAGCGCCGCGTCCAGGGGCACGCAGGCGCGCACGGCCGCCCGCCCCGACTCGTCGAGGGGTTCGTCAACAGGAAAACGCGCCTTACGTACCGCCTCGGTAAGGCCATGGCCGACCAGGTCGACTCTCAGCACCGTTTGCACGAGAGTCGAGGGTAGCCCCGGGTGCGACCCACACCACACCCCAGGGCCACGCAGTCGCCCCGGTCAGCTCCGTATTCGCGGCATCGGTGCAGGTCGGTGCGCGCGCGGTCGCCGGGAATTGTCAGTGGGTCGGTGCACACTGGGTGCATGGATCGGTTCTCCCCCGCTGCCGCGCAATGGTTCGACGGTGCCTTCCCCGGCGCGACGTCGGCCCAGCTCGGCGCGTGGGACGCGATCGCCGCCGGTCAGAACACGTTGGTCGTCGCGCCGACCGGGTCCGGCAAGACCTTGTCGGCGTTCCTGTGGGCCATCGATCAGCTCGCGCAGCGAGAGCCGCCGGAGAAGGGGACGCCGCGCGGCACGTCGGTGCTCTACATCTCGCCGTTGAAGGCCCTGGCCGTGGACGTGGAGCGCAATCTGCGGGCACCGCTGGTGGGAGTCACGCAGACGGCGAAACGGCTGGGGCTCGACCCGCCGGATATCTCGGTGGGCGTGCGTTCGGGCGACACTCCGCCCGCCCAGCGCCGGGCCATGCTGCGCACACCGCCCGACATTCTCATCACCACACCCGAGTCGCTGTTCCTGCTGTTGACCTCGGCGGCGCGCGAGACTCTCGCCCAGGTCAACACGATCATCGTCGACGAAGTGCACGCCATCGCGGGGTCCAAGCGCGGCGCGCACCTGGCGTTGTCGCTGGCCCGGCTGGATCAGCTCACCGAGAAACCGGCACAGCGGATCGGCCTGTCGGCCACGGTGCGCCCGGCCGAGGAGGTCGGGCGGTTCCTGGTCGGCAACGCGCCCATCACCATCGTGCGACCGCCCGCGCCCAAGACCTTCGACCTGTCGGTGCGAGTGCCGGTGGCCGATATGACCGATCCCGGCGGCGATTCCGATCAGCCGGGGTCGATCTGGCCGCACGTCGACGAGGCCATCGTCGACCTGGTGCTCGAACATCGGTCCTCGATCGTGTTCGCGAACTCGCGACGACTGTCGGAACGCCTCACCGCCCGACTCAACGAAACCTACGCGGCCCGACTGGGCGAACCGGTCGAGACCGAGCACGCACCGCCCGCGCAGATCGGGGCGTCCACCGAGGTGACCCACGGGGCCGAACACCTGTTGGCCCGCGCGCATCACGGGTCGGTGAGCAAGGAACAGCGGGCCATCATCGAAGACGACCTCAAGACCGGTCGGCTGCGGTGCGTGGTGGCCACGTCGTCGCTCGAGCTCGGCATCGACATGGGTGCGGTGGACCTGGTGGTGCAGGTCGAGGCGCCGCCGTCGGTGGCCAGCGGGCTGCAGCGGGTCGGCCGGGCCGGGCACCAGGTGGGGGAGGTTTCGCGGGGCGTGCTGTTCCCCAAGCACCGCACCGACGTCATCCACTGCACCGTGGCCGCGCAACGCATGCTCGCGGGCGATATCGAGAAACTGCAGATCCCCGCGCACCCCCTGGACATCCTCGCCCAGCAGACCGTGGCGGCCTGCGCGCTGGAACCCATCGACGTCGACGGTTGGTTCGACCTCGTGCGCTCCACCGGCAGCTACGCGAACCTGCCCCGCTCCGCGTACGAATCGGTGCTCGACCTGCTGGCCGGACGCTACCCTTCCGACGAGTTCGCCGAACTCCGCCCGCGGGTGGTGTGGGACCGCGACGCGGGCACCATCATGGGCCGCCCCGGCGCGCAACGTCTGGCGGTCACCTCCGGTGGCGCGATCCCCGACCGTGGCATGTTCGCGGTGTTCATGGTGGGCGAAAAGGCTTCTCGCGTTGGCGAACTCGACGAGGAGATGGTGTACGAGTCGCGCGTGGGCGATGTGTTCGCGCTCGGCGCCACCAGTTGGCGGATCGAGGAGATCACCTTCGACCGGGTGCTGGTGTCGCCTGCGTTCGGAATGCCGGGCAGGTTGCCGTTCTGGCGGGGTGACGGGTTGGGGCGGCCTGCCGAATTGGGTGCTGCGCTGGGTGAATTCATTCGCACGGCGGGTCAGGTGCCGGGGGATGAACTGACGCGGATCGTTGCGGGGATGGGGTCGCAGCTTGCGTTGCCTGCGGGGGCGGCTGTCGATGTGGCCGGCGCGGTGTCTGAACTGTCGGCAGGCTCCGAGGAAGCGGGCGGCGGGACGAAGAAGGGTGGGCGGACGAAGGCGGCCGGTTCCACGACGGGCGGCTCCAAGGCGTTGCGTGCCGAAACAGCCAGCGACACGGCATCCGGTGACGCAGGTAAGGCCACGGGGCGAGCAGGGGCTGCCGGGAAGAAGGCGAAACTTGTCTCGGCCGAGCTCAGTAAACCTGGGGCGCGGCTGGAACACCTGGTGCGATCGGCTGGACTCGATCAGAATGCTGCCGCGAATCTGGTGAGCCTGATCGAGGAACAGCGCAGCGCTACAGGGCAATTGCCCACCGATCGCACGTTGGTCGTGGAACGATTCCGTGACGAACTCGGCGACTGGCGACTGGTGCTGCACTCCCCCTACGGCACCCCCGTGCACGCACCGTGGGCGCTTGCCGTCGGCGCGCGCCTGCAGGAACAGTTCGGCATCGACGCCGCCCCGACCGCGTCCGACGACGGCATCGTGGTGCGCCTGCCCGACACCACCGACCAACCGCCCGGTGCCGAACTGTTCGCCTTCGAACCCGACGAGATCGACGACATCGTCACCGAACAGGTCGGCGGCTCCGCCCTTTTCGCCTCCCGCTTCCGCGAATGCGCCGCCAGAGCGCTGCTGCTGCCGCGCCGCGACCCCGGCAAACGCGCACCGCTGTGGCAGCAACGGCAGCGCTCGGCCCAATTGCTGGATGTGGCCCGCAAATTCCCCCAGTTCCCGATCCTGCTGGAAACCGTGCGCGAATGCCTGCGCGACGTCTACGACCTGCCCGCTCTGCGTGACCTGCTCACCAAGGTCGCCCGCCGCGAAATCCGCCTGATCGAAGTCGAGACGGCCAGCCCGTCCCCCTTCGCGGGGGCCCTGCTGTTCTCCTACATCGGCCAGTTCCTCTACGACGGCGACAGCCCCCTGGCCGAACGTCGTGCCGCCGCACTGGCTTTGGACTCCAGCCTGCTCGCCGAACTCCTTGGCCGCGTCGAACTACGCGAACTCCTGGACCCTGCCGTCATCGACCTCACCGAACGAGAACTGCAACGCCTCACCCCCGAACGCCAAGCCCGTGACGCCGAAGGCCTGGCCGACCTCCTCCGTCTACTCGGCCCCCTCACCCCCACCGAGGCCGCAGCCCGCTGCGTCCCCCGCCCCGGCACGGCCGCCGCCGCTCGCCGCGCCGAGGCCATGGGGAACGTGGCGCTAGACGACTTCGGCGCCCCCGAACCCGACGTGAACGCTCGCACGGCCGAGCCGACAGCGGCCACCGAGGGCACCCCAAGCGCCACACCCTCAGCACGCGCCGCAGCCTCCGACGATCTGCTCGCCGATTCCGATGCCCCGCTGTGGTTCGCGGAACTGCGGGATTCGCGTCGAGCGCTGGAAGTCTCGTTCGCGGGGCGCACCTGGTGGGTGGCGGTGGAGGACGCGGCTCGCCTTCGCGACGCTCTGGGCGTGCCGTTGCCGATCGGTGTGCCCGCGGCGTTCATCGAACCGGTGCCCGATCCGCTCGGCGACCTCGTCGGGCGCTATGCCCGCACCCACGCGCCCTTCACCACCGGCGCGGTCGCCGCCCGCTTCGGCCTCGGAGCCGCGGTGGCCGGCACCGCACTGCACCGATTGCTCGCCGAAAAGCGTGTTGTCGAAGGCGAATTCACGCCGGGAACAGCCGGTGGCGAGTGGTGCGACTCCCAGGTCCTGCGCCAATTGCGCCGCCGTTCACTGGCCGCCGCTCGGCAGGAAGTCGAGCCGGTGACCACTGCCGCGTTCGGCCGCTTCCTACCGTCATGGCAACACGTCGGCTCCGGCGAACTGCGGGGTGTCGACGGCGTGGCCACCGTGGTCGAACAGCTTGCGGGCGTACCGATTCCGGCCTCGGCATGGGAATCGCTGATCCTGCCCATGCGCGTGCGCGACTACTCCCCCGCCATGCTCGACGAACTGATGGCCACCGGCGAAGTGGTCTGGTCGGGCCACGGCGCGATCACCTCCCGCGACGGCTGGATCGCCCTGCACCTGGCCGACCAGGCCTCGTTCACCCTGCCGCCCCCCGACGACATCGACCCCACCGACATCCAACTCAACCTCCTGGTAGCCATGGGCGCCCAACTCGAACCATGGCCCCCCGGCAACGAACGCCAAGTGGTCGACTTGGACAGCGCGGGCGAAGGCATCACCATCGAACCGACACAACCCGCTTCGCCACAGCTGGACACCGCGTCGAAGTCGCGCACGGGTAAAAGCCGCGCGGCGGGAACAACTACCGGACCTTCAACCAGTGAGCCTGGTGCAAGTTCCTCCCCCGCCGATGCGACCGCCGGCAGTTCGGCCGGGTCCTACGGTCGGCTTCCCCCCACCCTGCACGGCGCGGGCGCGTACTTCTTCCGCCACCTCTCCGATGCCACAGGCCTGCTCAACGACAAAGCAGTCGGCGAGGCACTGTGGCAGCTCGTCTGGGCGGGTTATGTCTCGGGCGACACCTTCGCGCCCGTCCGTGCACTGCTGGCAGGCACCACCCGAGCCACCACCGCGCACCGCGCCCCCCGTCGCGCCCCACGCGGCCGCGCCTACCTCCCGAGGGCCGCGCTGCCCACCCGCGCAGGGCCGCCGAACCTCGCGGGTCGCTGGTCGATTCTGCCGGAACGCGTGCAGGACAACACTGTTCGCGCCCACGCCACCGCCGACCAGCTCATCGAACGCTACGGCGTTCTCACTCGTGGTTCGGTCCAGAACGAAGGCATTTCCGGCGGCTTCCAGCTGATGTATCGGGTACTCACCGAATTCGAGGATCGTGGACGCTGCCGGCGCGGTTATTTCGTCGACAGTCTCGGCGGCGCCCAGTTCTCCACCACCGACACCGTCGACCGCCTGCGCTCCTTCGACACCGACCGCGACGACACCCGAACAGGCGTCGCCCTGGCACTTGCGGCGTGCGACCCCGCCAACCCGTACGGCGCCGCCCTGCCATGGCCCAAAGGCGACGCCGAAGGCGGCCATCGCCCCGGTCGCAAAGCGGGCGCCCTGGTGGTACTCGTGGGCGGCGAACTGGTGCTCTACTCCGAACGCGGCGGCAAAACCCTGCTCAGCTTCACCGAGGACATCGGCATGCGCCGAGCCGCCTCGGTCGCGCTGGCCGGACTCGTGCGCGACCATAGGGTCGACGGATTGGTGATCGACAAGATCAACGGAGAAACCGTGCACGGCAACCTTTTCGCCGACGTCCTGGTCGAGGCAGGTTTCTCGATGACCCCGCGCGGGCTACGGCTGCGCAGACAGGTGTAACCCGATGCCCGAGGGCGACACCGTCTTCCGCACCGCGGAACGGCTGCGCACGGCCCTGGTCGGAAAAACCCTGACGCGCAGCGACTTTCGAGTACCTCGATTCGCCACGGTGAACATGGTCGGCGACCTCATCGAGGAAGTCGCCAGCTACGGCAAGCACCTGTTCATCCGCACCGACCGCCTGAGCATCCATACCCATCTCAAAATGGAAGGCGAGTGGCGGGTCTTCCACTGCGGCCAACGCTGGACCAAACCGCGGGTCACCGCCCGATTGGTGCTGGCCAACGACGAGGTCGAAGCGGTCGGCTTTTCACTGGGCAAGGTGCAGGTACTCCAGCGCGCCGACGAACACACCGTCATCGACCACCTCGGCCCCGACCTGCTCGGCCCGAACTGGGACCCGACACAGGCACTGCACAACCTCACCGAACACCCCCGCCGAGCCATCGGCCTCGCCCTGCTCGACCAGCGCAACCTGGCAGGCATCGGCAACATCTACCGCAGCGAGATCTGCTTCCTGCGCCGAATCCACCCCGCCACCCCCGTCGGCGACATCCCCGACCTCCCCGCCCTGGTCGACGAATCCCACCGCGTCCTGGGCAAAGCCGCCCACCAACCCCCGTGGCGCCCCCTGGTCTACGGCCGAACCCGGCGCCCCTGCCCCCGCTGCGGCACGGCCATCGCCTCCCAACTGCTCGGCGAAGACGACCCCGCCGACCGCATCACCCAGCGAGAACGCGGAATCTACTTCTGCCCCCGCTGCCAACCCAGTCCACAAACAAGCTGACCCGATTCCGGCCGTCTGCGTCCTTCCTCTGGACAACTGGCGTAATCGCCCACTTCGCATCGTTTACCCCGCGATTTCGGCCTATTCGAGGTCGAAGTGGTCGATTACGCCGGTGTTCACCGCTCCTGCGGCACCGGTTCCAGCAATTGCGGACGGGGTTCGGGGGCGGCGGCCCGCAGCGCGTCGGCGGACTTGTCATCGGGTTGGGTCTGCGATTCGATCTCGGCTCGCACGCGCGCCTGATAGGTGGCGATCTCGCGGTCGACATCGTCTGCGTCCCAACCGAGTACGGGCGCCACCAGGTGGGCGACCTGTTCGGCACTGTTGGCGCCACGGTCGGGGTATTCGATGGAGATCCGCGTCCGACGAGCCAGGATGTCGTCCAGGTGCAGCGCACCCTCGGCGGCGGCCGCGTACACCGCCTCCACCTGCAGGTAGGCCGGCGCATCGGTAATCGGTTGCAGCAGTTCGGGTTTGCCCGCCGCCATGTCGAGCACCTCGTCGACCAGGGAGCCGTAGCGGTCGAGCAGGTGCGTCATCCGGTAGGGGTGGATGCCGTAGTGCTGCGCGAGCTGCACAGTCTGGTTGACCAGCGCGAAGTACCCGTCGGCGCCAAGCAACGCGACCTTTTCGGTGATCGACGGCGACACCCGCGCCGGAATGTCTTGTGCCGCTTCGTTCATCGCGTCAGCCGCCATCACCCGGTAGGTCGTGTACTTGCCGCCCGCGATACTCACCAGACCGGGCGCGACGCGAGCCACGGCATGTTCGCGCGAAAGCTTGGACGTCTCGTCGCTCTCGCCTGCCAGCAGCGGACGCAGGCCCGCGTAGACGCCGTCGATGTCGGCATGGGTGAGCGGGGTGACCAGCACCTCGTTGACCCGGTCGAGCAGGTAGTCGATGTCGGCCTTGGTCGCGGAGGGGTGGGCGAGGTCGAGGTTCCAGTCGGTGTCGGTGGTGCCCACGATCCAGTGCGCACCCCACGGGATGATGAACAGCACCGAGGTGGCGGTGCGCAGGATGATCGCGGCGTCGCTGACGATCCGGTCGCGCGGCACCACGATGTGCACACCCTTGGACGCACGCACATGGAAACGCCCGCGTTGATTCGACAGACCCTGCACCTCGTCGGTCCACACGCCCGTCGCGTTGATCACCACGCTCGCGCGCGCCTCGGCGGTGCGCCCGTCATCGGTGTCGCGCAGCTTCACGCCGACGACCCGGTCGGCTTCGCGCAACAGGCCGACGACCTGGGTGGAGGTGCGGATGACCGCGCCGTAGTGGGCGGCGGTACGCGCGACGGTCATGGTGTGGCGGGCATCGTCGACGACGGTGTCGTAGTAGGTGACGCCGCCGATCATCGAGTCGCGGCGCAGTCCGGGTGCCAGCCGCAGCGCACCGTGCCTGGTCAGATGATGCTGTCCCGGAACAGATTTCGCGCCACCCATGGTGTCGTACAGGGCGATTCCCGCGGCCACGTACGGCCGCTCCCACACGCGATGGGTCAGCGGGTACAGGAAGCGCAACGGCTTCACCAGATGCGGGGCCAACGTCGACAGCGCCAGCTCACGTTCCTTCAGCGCCTCCTTGACCAGGCCGAACTCGAGCTGTTCGAGGTAGCGCAGGCCACCGTGGAATATCTTCGACGAGCGACTCGACGTGCCCGACGCGAGATCGCGAGCCTCGACCAGCGCGACCGAAAGCCCGCGCGTCGCGGCATCCAGGGCGATACCCGCGCCGACCACGCCACCGCCCACGACCAGCACGTCGAACTGATCCTTACCCAGCCGCTCCCAGGCGGTACGCCGATGTTCGGGGCCGAGAACCCCCGGCCCGAGCCGGTCCCGCTTCCCGCCCGCCACCAACTCACCCGGGTGCAGGAACGGAAACTCCGGTGTCTGCGACATGCTCGACTCCTCGCCGCCGACCGAATTCGGCCGGTCCCAGCCGACAGTGGGGCGGGCGCCGCGAACCCGGCGCCGCTGCGTACAGGCTAAACGTAGTGGGCATCCAGCGCGCGGGACGCGTTCGGCGGGGCGTGTGGACGAAATTCGGCGGCCTGACCGAACCGAACGGCCGGGGGATGTGCCGGGCCCCAACATTCGCCCCGATCCGCGACCTCCGCGCGCCGTGGCCGGAGCTGGTGAGGCTCCAACATCTGGGTGCGATGAGCGGGCGACCATCACGATTGTTTTGACGCCTGTCGACGACAACCCGCTGTACCGCTGGTCGCCGACGACAAAGCTGTCAGCCGGACGCCTCGCATTCGGTAACCTGCAGCAATGCGTCGCTATGTGGCTGCCATCGATCAAGGGACGACGTCGAGTCGGTGCATCATCTTCGATCGGCAGGGTCGGATCGTCGGGACCGCGCAGCGGGAGCATCGGCAGATCTTCCCCAAGCCGGGCTGGGTGGAGCACGATCCGGCGGAGATCTGGCGTAATACCGAGTGGGTGTTGGGCGCGGCGCTGGGCAACGGTCGGTGCTCGGCCGGGGATCTGGCGGCGGTCGGAATCACCAATCAGCGTGAGACCACCCTCGTGTGGGACCGGGTCACCGGCGAGCCCGTGTACAACGCGATCGTCTGGCAGGACACGCGCACCGATCAACTCTGCGCAGAACTCGCGGGTGATCAAGGGCCGCAACGCTATGCGGACCGCACCGGCCTGCCGCTGTCGACTTACTTCGCCGGTCCGAAGTTGCGCTGGATCCTGGACAACGTCGAGGGCGTGCGCGCACGCGCCGAAGCCGGCGACCTGTGTTTCGGCACCATGGACAGCTGGGTGCTGTGGAAGTTGACCGGTGAACACCTCACCGACGTCACCAATGCGTCGCGCACCATGCTGATGGATCTTCGGACCCTGCAATGGGATTCGCAGATCTGTGCCGATTTCGACATCCCGATGTCGCTGCTGCCCCAGATCCGCAGCTCGTCGCAGGTCTACGCCGACGTCGTCTCCGGCCCGTTCGAAGGCGTCCCCGTCGCGGGCATTCTCGGCGACCAGCAAGCCGCGACTTTCGGCCAAGCCTGCCTGTCCCCCGGCGAAGCCAAAAACACTTACGGCACAGGCAATTTCATGCTCCTCAACACCGGCACCACACCGGTGTTCAGCAAGCACGGCCTGCTCACCACCGCCTGCTACCAACTCGGTGACACCCCCGCGGTGTACGCCCTCGAAGGATCCATCGCCGTCACCGGCTCCCTGGTCCAATGGTTGCGCGACAACCTCGGCATCATCTCCTCCGCCGAGGAAGTAGAACCCCTGGCCCGCACCGTCGAAGACAACGGCGGCGCCCACTTCGTCCCCGCGTTCTCCGGCCTGTTCGCCCCCCGCTGGCGCCCCGACGCACGCGGCGTCATCGCCGGCCTCACCCGCTTCGTCACCAAAGCCCACTTGGCAAGAGCCGCACTGGAATCCACCGCCTTCCAAACCCGCGAAGTAGTAGACGCCATGCGAGCCGACGCCGCCGCGCAACACCTGGACCTGGAACTGACCACCCTCAAAGTCGACGGCGGCATGACCGGCAACAACCTGCTCATGCAATTCCAAGCCGACATCCTCGACGTCCCCGTAGTACGCCCCGTAGTCCGCGAAACCACCGCCCTGGGCGCCGCCTACGCCGCAGGCCTAGCAGTCGGCTACTGGTCCGACCTCGAGGACCTGCGAGCCAACTGGATAGCCGACCAAACCTGGACCCCCACAATGTCCGAAAAGGAACGAACCCACCGCTACGCCGACTGGAACAAAGCCGTAGAACGCACCTACAACTGGGCCTGAGAAACCGCGCAACGGATTCAATGGCTGCCGAGATCTATGGTCAGAATCTTGACCACCGGATGCGCGTCGCCTCTATCGCCTTCCTCAGTGTCGTTGCAGTACTGGTAATCGATTCGCCCGGCGCCGCTGATCTCGTAGTGGATGGTGCGTGAATAGCCTGCCCATTTCGGGCCGTGGTGTTTGCCGCGTAGAACGGTCGACGATCCGACCGAAGGTGGCCTGCCAGGAGTTGCCGAGACGTGTTCCCAGAATTGCTGAGCCGATGTCATTCCGACCCGGTCGGCCAGTCCGTTCCACACGTCGAGGTATTGCCGGTGCACCAGAACTCGGTACATCGGTTTGGTGCCGGGTCGACCGCCGGGCGAGCGCGCTGCGACGAAGGGCCGATACGCTCCTGGCTCGGGGTCAGCCATTGTCGCTCGAACGGGGTGCATCCACCTCGACGAACTCTGAATCCTCTACTGAACCGATGTGCACCGCGCGACGGGCCGAGTCGCGCATGACCGCTGCTGTCGTGACCCACGCGTGCAACGCCTCCCGCAGCGGTTCCGGGTCTTCCGATGCCACCGTCAGGACAACGGCGTTTCGGATCTCGGCCAACGCTTCGGCCCGGTCGTCAGGGTCGAACTCTGCGAGCCATGCCAGGCCGCCGAGCTCGACCGGGGTGGGCGAGGAGGTCCGCGCCAGCACCGCTTCGGCCGTGAACAGTTGGGTGGTGACGGCAACCGCTTCGTGCAGAGCGGCGATCCGCTGTGCCGCGAGCATGATCAGCACAGATCCGTCGGTATCGCGCAGCGACGCCGACGAGCGTTTGGCCTCGTCGAGGAACTCACGGCGGCGCGCGCCCGCTAGATCGCTGACCTGAAACATCACCATGCCATGATTCTAGCAGGATTATGGCAGATAGCCCGTGGTCGTTAGACCGCTGCAGCCTTCGACAGTCGGGTGACCGCTTCTAGGAGGGTTTGCTCGTCCGATGTTGTGAAGCAGAGCCGTAGGGCGTTGTGCCCCGTGTCGGCGACCGCGAAGGCCGCGCCGGGGACGTAGGCGACGCCGGATTCGAGGGCTTTGGGGAGCAGGGTGGTGGTGTTGGTGTTGTCGGTGAAGTCGGCCCAGATGAACATGCCGCCGATGGGGGCTGTGCAGTGGATTCGGGTGCCGAAGGTGGCGTGGAGGGCGGAGGTAAGGGTTCGAGCCCGGGTGCCGTAGGTGGTTCGGATCGAATTGATGTGCGATGCAAGCCAATCGGTGTCCGAGAGCAGGTCGGTGGCGATCTGCTGGGTGAGAGCCGAGCCGCAGAGATCGGCGCCCTGTTTGAGGAGTTCGACTGCGCGGCAGACTTTTTCGGGGGCGATCATCCAACCGACGCGCAGGGAAGGGGACAGGATTTTGGAGACGCTGGACAGGCGGATCACCTGGGGTGAGTACGAGGCGACCGGCGCGGGCGTGGGCTGGTCGAACCAGAGTTCGCCGTAGGGGTCGTCTTCGATGATCCAGAAGCCGTGGGCCTGCGCGAGTTCCGCGAGTCGGCGGCGGCGTTCGGGGGCGAGGGTGACGCCGCCGGGGTTGTGGAAATTCGAGACCGTGTGGACGACGGCGGGGCGTTCGCCTGCGGCCAGGAGGTCTTCGAGGATGTCCAGGCGCATGCCGTCGGAATCCAGTGGGACGGCGACGATTCGGGCGCCCGCGGCTCGAAAGACCTGCAAGGCACCGACATACGCGGGGTCTTCGACAATCACGAGGGCGCCGGGGTCGAGTAGGACTTCAGCCAGCAGGGACAGGGCCTGTTGGGAGCCGTGCGTGATGAAGACTTCCGTTGCGGGCACGGCGCGGCCGATCTTGGCAGACTCGCGTGCGGCAATCACCTCACGCAGCGCGGGCCAGCCGGATGACTCGGTGTATTGCAGGACCGCCGAACTACGCAGGGCGGTCTCGGCGGCGAGAGCGATGCGTTCGCGGGGCATCAGGGCGGCGTCGGGCAGGCCGCCCGCGAGGCTGATGATGTCGTCGCGGGCTGTGAGTTTCAGCAGGTCCCTGATCGCTGAGCTCTGTAGGCCTGCGAGCTTGCCCGCCAGGGCGGGAGTGGTCAGCGACATGGGAACCTCCGGGGACGCCAAGGGAAGCAATCATCCTACGATTGCATAGCGTCCGCCAGAATGTGAAACTATCGTCTCATGCAGTGAGATGCTATCGGGCAGTGATCGACTTGACCTGCCACTTTCCATCGGTGTTGGTGGTGATGATTTCCTGCTTGTAGACCACCGCGGAACCATCGGGGTGCATTTCGCGCAACTCCACGTCATAGCGGCCGACGGTGGTTTCGCGCATCTTCACGCAGTGTGTGGTGCCCGCGGGGATCTGGCCGTCGATCGCCTGCTGGATCGTCTCCGCCGGTGAGATGTTCTCCGCGTCGGGTGCGACGAACTCGCGCACCTTGGCGCCGGATCGGTCGGTGTAGAAGGCGTATTGGAAGCCGAGGATGGCTCTGGCGCCGGTGGTGGTGTCGCCCGGGCCGTTACCGACGGTGACGGATTGTTCTGCGACAGACTGGCATTCGGTCGCGGAGGCGGCCGAGGTGACCGGCGCGGCCGTCACGCCGGGATCGGCGCCACCGCCGCGCTTGACCAAGCCGATGGTCAACACCAGTGCCACCACCAGCAGCACCGCCGCGGCCACGCCGCCGATGATCCAGCGCATCCGCTTGCTGTCGAGTTCGGGTTCCGCGGGGGGCGGGGTGGTCGGCGTCTTCGGGGCGAGGCGGCGCGCGATCGGGTCGTCGGCCCACGACAAGCCGGGCTCGGCGGGCGGCTTCGGGATCGCGCCGTCATCGTCGGCGTCCCACCATTTGTCGGCTGCCGGCTTCGGCTCGTCGGCGAACAGCGGGGTGCGCGTGCCGTCGGGCGGACGGACCGGCTCCGGCGGCACTTCGGACGAAGGTCCTTGCGACGCGGGCTTTTTGGGATCGGGGCGACCGCGACGGATCACCTCGGTGAGCTCACGACCGGACGTCACCGGCACGGAATCACCGAACACCGAGTCACCGGAGCCCTGCTCCCCACCGAATCGCACAGTGGGATCAGCCGGAGTCGGACCACCGAACGGGGAGGCCTGGCGAGGCCCGGACTGGGCGGAGGGAGGCGTGCCTACCGCGTCACCGGAGCCCTGCTTCCCACCGAACCGGACAGTGGGGTCGGCCGAGGGCGGACCACCCGGAGTCGGACCGCCGAACGGGGCGGCCTGGCGAGGCCCGGACTGGGCGGGCGGAGGCGTGGCTACCGCGTCACCGAAGACCGAGGTGGGGGCGGAGCGTCGATTATCGGGAGATCGGGGTGGCGCCTGCGGTGTAGGACCGGACTGACGCGGCGGGCCGACGGGCGGACCCGGCGGCATCGTGTTGTACGAGACGGGCGCACCGAACGGCCCAGCGGGCGGTGGCGCAACGGGTGGCTGACCCGCGACCGGCGCACCGAACGGACCTGGCGCGGGCGCACCAGCGGGCGGACCGAACGGACCCGGAGCAGCACCCCCGCCGGCAGGCGGACCTGCGGGCGCACCGGAGGGACCGGGCCCACCAGCGGGCGGACCGAACGGACCGGGAGCAGCACCCCCGCCAACGGGCGGACCGGAGTGACCCGCTGCAGGCCCACCAGCGGGCGGACCAGCAGGCCGCCACCCCAACTCGGGAACCCCGGTCGGCACGGGCGGCGGCGTAACAGGCACGGGCCCGCCGAAACCTTCGTCGTCGACCGGTGGCCCGAAATCGCTTACGGGAGGACCGAATTCCGCGGCCGGTCGTCGATCGCCGCGCTCGTTGTTGTCACCTTCGGTGCCCACGTCCAATCCTTTCCCCAGGACACACGTGTGGGGCGGTCGAATGCGACCGCCCCACACGACGTACTGCGTGTCAGTACTGGAGCGAGCCACCCCACTGGGTGTTCACACCCGCGACGTTCACCGTCTGAAGCAGCTCCCCCGGCACGGGCAGTGTAGCCTTCGCGGCCTGCTCGAGTGCGGCGGTGCCACCCGGCTGTGCCTTGATCCAGTTCTCGACCGCGGCCTTGGCCAGGTTGGCCTGCGTGGTGTCGAGCACGGTCACCGTGGTGTTGTCGGCGCGGCCGTCGCCACCGTTGAAGGTGGTGACCTTGACCGAGTTCTCGCCGATGTACTCCACCGACACACCGGCGTCACCGAAGCCGCCGCCGGGCGCGCGGTAGCCGACGGTGCCGACGTAGCCCGACGCGTTGTTGTAGTGGTGGGTGTTGGCCAGGATGCCCGCGCCGTCGATGGTGGCGCCGATTTCCTGGTGCGGGCCTTCCATCTCGACTACGGGCGCGGCGGGCGCGTTGGCCAGGCGCGGGGCCTGCCATTCCGGCGCCTTGGGTTCCTGGATGAGGGTGTCCGGGGACTCGACCTCGGCCTGCTCGCCCTGACCCGACGGCACGGTCGGCTGCGTCTGCTGGCCCGGACGGGTCGGCGTGACGGTCTCGGGCTTGGTGGTGCCCGGCTGGTCGGGCGTGGCGTCGGTGCGCTCCGGCTGCACCGCGGGCTTGTCGGTGCCCTGGGCGGTCTGACCCGGCACGGGCAGCGGCGCGACACGCGGGCTGGTGACGCCCGGCTGGCTCGGCGTCGGCTTGGTGGGGGTGCCCTGCTCCGGCTGACCCGGCGCGGGGCTGGTGACGCCCGGTTGGGCCGGGGTCGGCTTGGTCTCGCCCGGCTTGGGCTTGACGCTTTCCGGGGTCTCCGGGGTGGGAGTCTCCGGGGTCTCTACTTCAGCCGAAGGCTGGCCCGGCTGCGCAGGAGCCGGCGTGGCAGGAGTGGTCGGCTGGTCACTGGGGACCGCGCCGGCCGGTGCCGCGAGAAGAGTTGCTACTGCCGCCGCGGCAGCAAGAGGCAACGACGTGCTTGCCATCGCTCGCTGCGCCCGACTCGGCTTACGATGCTTCACTTTTCGTAATCCCTTTCCCGGAGGGAATCCCCCACTGCATCCACCACGCGACCACAGATGATCACGCCTCGGCCGTGAGTCAACCACATGAGCGCGAGACAGGCAACGCAGCAGTAGGTTTCGCGTCTTCTGGGCTCCGCCTGCGCGAACGCCGGATGTGAGGTTTACCGAGTTCGGGTGAGTAGCGTTGGCGAACAACACATTTCGAACCTGAAAACCCCAGCATCCGGCGCCTGGCGGAGTCAGTCCAGATCGTCGTGGCGCATCAGCAAACGCCCGGCTTCGGTGAGCGAACCGGTCAGCGACGGGTACACCGAGAACGTCTGCGCCAGGTCGGCCACGGTCAGATTGTTCTGCACCGCCAGCGCGATCGGCAGGATCAGTTCCGAGGCGATCGGCGCGACCACCACGCCGCCGATCACCACACCGGTGGCGGGACGGCAGAAGATCTTGACGAAGCCGCGGCGCAGCCCCGACATCTTCGCGCGCGGGTTGGTGTTCAGCGGCAGCATCACCGTGCGCGCGGGCACCTCACCCTCGTCGATCGCGGTCTGGCTGACCCCGACCGTGGCGATCTCCGGGCGGGTGAACACCGCCGAGGCCACCGTCTTCAACCGAATCGGGCTCACGCCCTCGCCCAGCGCGTGGTACATCGCGATGCGGCCCTGCATGGCGGCCACCGAGGCCAGCGGCAGCAGACCGGTGCAGTCGCCCGCGGCGTAGATGCCGGGCACCGAGGTGCGCGAAACCCGGTCCACGCGAAGGTATCCGCCGCGATCGAGTTCGATGCCGACCCGGTCCAGGCCCAGGTTCTGGGTGTTGGGGGTCGAGCCCACGGTCATCAGCGCGTGCGAACCGGTGACGGTGCGACCGTCGGACAGCTTCACCACGATGCCATCGGCGGTGCGCTCGACCGCGTCGGCGCGCGCGTGCTTGACCAGCTCCACACCGCGTTCGGCCAGCGCTTCCTCGAGCACCAGCGCCGCGTCGGCGTCCTCGCCGGGCAGCACGCGGTCGCGGCTGGACACCAGCTTCACCCGCACGCCCATCTCGGTGTACGCGGACACGAATTCGGCGCCGGTGACACCGGATCCGACCACGACCAGGGTTTCGGGCAGCTCTTCCAGGTCATAAAGTTGACGCCAGTTCAGGATGCGCTCACCGTCGGGCTCGGCGCCGGGCAGCACGCGCGGGCTGGCACCGGTGGCGATCAGCACGACCTCCGCTTCGAACTCCTCGGTGCTGCCGTCGGGCAACGTGGCACGCACCTGATGCGCCAAACCCGGTGCGGGACCGACCAATTCACCGTAACCGGGAAGTAGTCGAACGCCCGCGGCCTGCAGTTTGGTGCGAATATCGGAGGACTGCGCCAACGCCAGCGCCTTGACACGCGCGTTCACCTCGGGCAGATGCACCTTGGCCTGATCGGCGTCGATGTTGATGCCCAGGTCGCGCGCGCGGCGCAGATCGGTGCGCAGACCCGTCGAGGCGATGAAGGTTTTCGACGGCACGCAATCCCACAGCACACAGGCACCGCCGATGCCGTCGGCGTCGACCAGGGTCACCGACGCCCCGTGCTGGGCGGCTACCAGTGCCGCCTCGTATCCAGCCGGTCCACCGCCGATGATCGCAATTCGTGCCACCAGTCACGCTCCTTGTGCTCGCCTGATCGAACTGCCCCTTGTGAGGGCCCGTCCGTGCTGTCGACCCATCATTTCAGGTGCACTGTGACGTGCCAGGGTCGGATCGGTGAACAACAGCGCGCGTGTTCTGTGCCACGTCATCTGTGGTCGGTAAGTGTGACGGTCAGCCGATCTGGGTGGGAGACAGTAATTGTGCGCCGGTTATTGGCTACAGTTCCATGGTGCCGATCTATGCCGCCTACGGGTCCAACATGGACTCGACGCAGATGCTGGAACGCTGCCCGCATTCGCCCATGTCCGGGACCGGGTGGCTGGAGGGTTGGCGCCTGACCTTCGCCGGTGACGACATCGGCTGGGAAGGCCCGCTGGCCACCGTCGTCGAGGACCCCGGCTCGCGGGTATTCGTCGTGCTCTACGACGTCTCTCCCGAGGACGAGGACAGCCTCGACCGCTGGGAGGGCTCCGACTTCGGAATCCACAAGAAGATCCGAATCCGAGTCACCGGCACCCAAGGCGAGTCCCGCCTCGCCTGGCTGTACGTCCTGGACTCCTACGAAGGCGGCCTCCCCTCGGCCCGCTACATCGGAGTAATCGCCGACGCCGCCGAAAAAGCAGGCGCCCCAGAGGACTACGTCCACTCCTTGCGCACCAGAAACAGCAAGAACGTAGGCCCAGGCTCAGCCTGAGCCACCCACCCCGCAAACCCCAAATCCCCCATGACCGCACTCCCAGCCCCCACCTGCGACCCATAGGGAGC
>NZ_JBHXRG010000013.1:72152-122313 GCF_042716995.1 Nocardia sp. NPDC058640 | reverse complement strand
CTTCGACCCGGCGACCACCGCGCTGGTCATCATCGACATGCAGCGAGACTTCCTGCTGCCCGGCGGTTTCGGTGAGAGTCTGGGCAACGACGTCACCTTGCTGCGCGAGGTCATCGAACCTCTCACCGAACTGCTGGCCTGCGCCAGAGCCGCCGACATCACCGTCATCCACACCAGGGAAGGCCACCTGCCCGACCTGTCGGACTGCCCACCGGCAAAACTGCGGCGCGGCAACCCTTCTCAGCGCATAGGAGACCCCGGCCGTTTCGGTCGGATCCTGATTCGCGGCGAATACGGCCACGACATCGTCGACGAACTGGCACCCATCACCGGTGAGACCGTGATCGACAAACCGGGCAAAGGCGCGTTCTACGCCACCGAACTAGCCGATGTGCTGCAACAGAATTCGATCGCCACCCTGCTCGTGGCCGGCGTGACCACCGAGGTCTGCGTGCACACCACCGTCCGCGAGGCCAACGACCGCGGCTACGAATGTGTGGTCGTCGCCGATTGCGTCGGCTCCTACTTCCCCGAGTTCCAGCGCGTAGGCCTGGCGATGATCGCCGCCCAGGGCGCGATCTTCGGCTGGGTCGCGGACTCCGCGGACGTCATCACCGCACTGACCACCACAGCTCCCGTCACGGCTTAACGAACAGGATCCACCATGTCGGTCGACACGTCGAAAACCACCACCGCACCCGAACCCCCACCGCCACTGGCACTTCCGTGGTGGACCAGGGGCGACACCAATGCCTTCTTCGGACTGGCATTCAACATCCTGGTCAACGTACTCACATTGACCACCCTGACCATCGCCGTGGTGAAGATCCCCAGCACCGATGTGCTCGGCACGGTCTTGCCCGCGCTCGGCGTCGCCCTGGTGCTGGGCAACCTGTACTACATGGTGCTGGCCCGACGCCTGGCCCGCCGCGAGGGACGGTCCGACGTCACCGCGCTGCCCTACGGGCCGAGCGTGCCGCACATGTTCATCGTCGTGTTCGTGGTGATGCTGCCGATCTACCTGGCAACCGGAGATCCGTTGCGGGCGTGGGCCGCCGGCCTCGCGTGGGCCTTCATGATCGGCGTGATCGTGATGATCGGCGCGTTCGTCGGCCCCTACATTCGCAAGGTCACCCCGCGTGCCGCGATGCTGGGCACCCTGGCCGGCATCTCCATCACCTTCATCGCCATGCGCCCCGCCGCGCAGATGTGGGAGGTGGCCTGGATCGGGCTGCCGGTGCTGGCCATCATCTTGATCGGCTTCTTCACCGACGTGAAACTGCCGGGCAATATCCCGGTCGGGCTGGTGGCACTGCTGGTCGGCACCGCGATCGGCTGGATCGGCGGATACATGTCTGTACCCGACGTCGCCCAGGCCGCCGGCGACATCGCACTGGGTCTACCCGATCTGCGCCTGGGTCTGCTGTTCGACGGCCTGAGCAACCTCGCACCGCTTTTGGCCACCGCCATCCCGCTGGGCATCTACAACTTCACCGAAGCGATGAGCAACGTGGAAAGCGCCGCGGCAGCGGGCGACAACTACAACCTGCGCAGCGTGCTGCTGGCCGACGGCTTCGGCGCGGTGATCGGCGCGGGCTTCGGCTCCCCGTTCCCGCCCGCGGTCTACATCGGCCACCCCGGTTGGAAGGATGCGGGCGGGCGCACGGGCTACTCACTGGCCAGCGGCGCGTCCATCGCAATCATGTGTCTCCTAGGCCTTTTCGGTGTGCTGGCGACCCTGCTACCGATCCCGGCGATCGTGCCGATCCTGCTCTACATCGGCCTGCTGATCGGCGCGCAGGCCTTCCAGGCGGTGCCGCGCATCCACGCGGTCGCGGTCGTGGCCGCACTGCTGCCCAACCTCGCGGAATGGGCCGTCACCCAGATCGACAACGCGCTGGCCGCCGCAGGGACTTCGGCGGCCGAGGTCGGTTCGGACGCACTGGGCCAAGCCGGTGTCGTCTACGACGGGCTGAAGGTGTTCGGCTCCGGGGCGGTGCTGGCCGGTCTGGTGCTGGGCGCGATCGTCACGTTCATCCTCGACAAACGATTCCGCGCGGCGGCAGCGGCGGCACTGATCGGCGCGGCGTTGAGCTGGATCGGCCTGATCCACGCGCACGCGGTCGAATGGGCCGCCGCACCCGGCGTAGCGCTGGGATACCTGCTGTTCGCGCTGGTCTGCGCGGCCTACTCGCTGGTGCCCAGCGCGGCAATCCCCGAGGCGGACACGGTCGAAGTGTGACGGGTGGCGACTACCTCAGGACTTGCCTGTCAGGGTCTCGAGGTAGTCGCGAAAGTCGGTGGCCGGATGGCCGGTCAGATGTTGGACCGCGTCGGTGACCTGGTCGAGGTCGCCCTGCGCGATCGCGGTGTAGGTGCTGACCCAGCCGTCGACTTCCCATTTCGGCGCGTTGTACTTCGCACGGGAGGCGTAAGCCTGGTCGACAGTTTGGTCGACGTAACGGTAAGGGCGGCCCAGGATTTCGGTCATGTCGGCGGTGGCGGTGGTGAGATCGAAGGCCCGTGGGCCCGTGACGTCGAAGGTCTGGCCATGATGTTCGGTCGAATCGAGCACTGCCGCCGCACAATCGGCGACGTCGCCGCGGGTCACCGCGGCGACCTTGCCGTCGCCCGCGGGGCCTTCGATCACGCCGTTCTCATCGGCGAAGTGGGGGATGATGTCCTGGTACTGGTTGTCGCGCAGGAAGGTGAAGGCCAGGCCGGAGGCGCGGATGGCTTGTTCGGTGTACCAGTGGTCGCGCCCGAACGTGAAGGTGCTGTCCGGGGCCGCACCGACAAACGACAGGTACACGATTCGTTGCACGCCCGCGTCTTTCGCGGCCCGCACGACCGCGATCTGTTGGTCTGCTCGGTCAGCGCTCTCGGTGGCGGAGACGAAGAAGAAGGTCTGCACACCGTCGAGGGCGGCGGCCACGGTGGTCGGATCGGCGAAGTCGATGGCCGCGGTGGTGGCACCGTCGATCGGGGCCATGTGGTCGACGTTGCGCCCGAGCAGTCGCAACCGCGCGCCGGACAGTGCCAGTAGGTGGGCAACGCGGCCGCCGATATGTCCGCTGGCTCCTGAAATCGCGATCGTCTCCGGCATCGGTCCAGCCTAGGGGCCAGGACGGCCGGAGACCCCGACACGCCGGTGATCGTGCGCGTCGAAGCGACGAACCGGGCAGCAGGTGGTGGAATCGGCGCGTGCGCGTATCCAGTGGAATAGCCGCCTTCGTCGCGGTAGTCACCTTGGCCCTGCCTGCGGGTCCGGCACAGGGTGCTGTGCGGGACACCGCGTGCGGGTCGACCCTGTCGCCGACCGACGTCGCCGAAGTCGCGCGCCTATCGGACACCTCGGCGATCTCCGGCGCCGGCAGTCTGGACCGGCTCGAGGACGCGGTGGCCCGGCATCATCGGATCACCGAGATCCTGGTCGAGCACCGCGATCTGCGGGGGTTGTTCGCGATCGGCCTCGACGGTGTCGAATATGCCGCGGTGATGCCGATGCAGCGCGACCCCGCGGCGTTCGCGGACCGCGAGTACGCGCACGCGATCAGCTTCGACCTGCTGCGTAGATTCCTCGACAACCTGCACGCGGAATTCACCGGCGGCACCGCGGAACCGCAATGGGCGCACTACTTTTCGCTCGCGCAAGACTGTGGTGCCTCGCGCGCCCGCACCGCCATGGCCGGGTACAACGCGCATCTCACTGTCGATCTGACGAACGCGGTGGCGGCGGTGCGCAGCAGGCCGGACAACGCCGGGGACTACTTCAAGATCGTGGCAGGCATCGCCTCGGTCGGTGACGTGATCGTCGACCGCACCAAAGCTGCCTACGGCGCCGACCTCGGCCCACTCTGGCGGTTCTACTTCGTCGGCGAAGGACTGGACCAACTCTTCGGTGCCGGTGTGGCGACCGAACAGATGCTCATCGCCGCAGACCTCGGCGCGAACACCGTGATCTTCACCAACGGCCTAGCCCTGCAAGACCCCGCGTTGGCGCCCGTGATCCGCGCCGAGATCACCGCACTGTGGCAAGCGGGCGACCTGGCTTTCGAAGCATTGGCCCGCATCAACGCGCTGTGAACCCGCTCAGCGGTGGAATCGAATATCGGCGGCAAGTGGGTCGGCACTGATGTCGTCGAGCGAGAGAAGTTGGTGGATCCAGGTGGGAGCCGACACCGGATTCCGGATCAGCGCACGAACCGTAATCGCGGCAACCACCGCCGTGGCCAGCGATTGCCCCCGACCGGTCGCGGACCTGGTCGAACCGTCCGCGGCCCGCGCCAGCGCCACCCACCGATCACTGCTGCCGGGCATGTGCGCCGGCGCCACAGCCTGCAAGAACGGCGCCCACGTCAGAGCCTCCAGGCCGAGCGTGTCCAGCCGAGAATCCAGCCGCAGGTAGGTGCGCACCGGAACCCCGAACTCGCGGGTGAGCCGGTGCTGATCGGCGAAGTCGGCGCGCACCGCCGGAAATGGCCGATACCCGGCATCGTCGGGCAGGGAAAACCGTTGCCGCCCAGTGAAATTGCGGACACTCGTGCCGTCGGCATCGGGAAAGCGCTGTCCGAGAAGCTGATACGTCCAGGCAGTCGCGGCAGGCCCGTGCGCTTCCCCGGAGCCCAGCCCGATCATGATGTCGACCGGCCCACGCTCGTGCGCGAACGCGTCCACGGCCAGCAGAGTCGTGAGCCCAGGCGCCAACCCGACACCGAGCACCACGGGACCCTCGACATCCTCGAGCGCCCGGACATAACCCGAAGTCGCCGAAATATCGACGAACACGGACCCACGCTCGACACAGAGCCTTGCGAGCTGAACATCCTCGGCACCAACACAATTGACCACCACGGTCACCCCCGCGAGCCCGGCTTCGACACTGGCACTGTCACCGATATCGACCACCCGATCCGACCTGCCCGGATCACGCCCCGCAGACTTCACGGAGACCCCCTCGCCCCGCAGCAACCGCACCAGATGCGCCCCGACCGTCCCATACCCGCCCAGCACCAGCACCGTCATCGAAGATCCTCCCGATCGTCGCCTTCGATGCTAACGAGAACGGCCCCGGCTCGCGGCATGAAACCGCAAGGCCGGGGCCGCTTTCCGCAAGAACTACCCCGCGGTCTTCTCCGAGCTACGGATCTCCACGATCGGCAGAATCAACGCGGCAGGCGCACTCGCGGGCACCACCGGCCGGTTCGGCCGAACCGCCGAGATCTTCGCGTACCCCTCGCTCTGCTCGGGCCGAGTATCGACCTCGCCCTTGTTCGGCCAGTACGCCGCCGCGCGCTCGGCCTGCGCGGTGATGGTCAGCGACGGGTTGACGCCGAGGTTGGCCGACACGGCCGCACCGTCGACAACGCTGAGTGTCGGGTACCCGTACACCCGGTGGAACGCGTCGATCACGCCGTGCTCCGGATCGGCACCGATCGCCGCACCACCGAGGAAATGCGCGGTCATCGGCACATTGAACACATCACCCCAGGTGCCACCGGCAACGCCGCCGATCTTCTCCGCGACCCGTCGGGTCACGTCGTTGCCCGCCGGAATCCAGGTCGGATTCGGTTGTCCGTGGCCCTGTTTGGAGGTCAGCTTGCGGCCGCCGAACAGGCCGCGCTTGGTGTAGGTGGTGATCGAGTTGTCCAGGTGCTGCATGACCAGCGAGATGATGGTGCGCTCGCTCCAGTTCTTCACGCTCACGAACCGGAAGAAGGTCAGCGGGTTGGACAGCACCAGCCCGAGGAACCGCAGCCAGCGCGGCACCCGGCCGCCGCCGTCGACCATCAGCGTCTGCAACATGCCCATCGAGTTGGAGCCCTTGCCGTAACGGACCGGCTCGACGTGGGTGTCGGGAGTGGGGTGGATCGACGAGGTGATCGCCACACCCTTGGTGAAGTCCTGGTCGGGCCCCAGCGTCCTGGTCGCGGCGCCGACGATCGATTCGGAGTTGGTGCGGGTGAGCAGACCCAACTGGTTCGACAGCTTCGGCAGCGCACCTTCATCGCGCATCGCGTGCAGCAACTTCTGCGTGCCCAGCGTGCCGGCCGCGAGCACCACGTGCTTGGCGGTCAAAGTCTTGGGCGCCTTGCGAACCCACGCACCGGTGCGCTCGGTGGCCACATCCCACGTGCCGTCGGGCAGCGGCCGCATTGCCGACACCGTGGTCATCGGAATAACCTGCGCGCCGGCCTTTTCCGCGAGGTACAGGTAGTTCTTCACCAGGGTGTTCTTGGCGCCGAACTTGCAGCCGACCATGCAGTCGCCACATTCGACACAGCCGGTGCGCTCGGGCCCGGCACCGCCGAAGTAGGGGTCGGCCTCGGTCTCGCCCGGCGTTCCGAAGAACACGCCCACAGGCGTCTGCACGAACGTTTCGCCCACACCCATGTCCTCGGCCACAGCTTTGAAGATCTCGTCGGCCGGAGTCATGTGGGGATTTGTCACAACACCGAGCATCTTCTTCGCCTGCTCGTAATAGGGCGTGAGCTCGGCGCGCCAGTCGGTGATCTCGCGCCACTGGGGGTCCTGGAAGAACGGCTCCGGCGGCACGTACAGGGTGTTGGCGTAGTTCAGCGAACCGCCACCCACGCCCGCGCCACCCAGGATCAACACGTCGCGCAGCGGGTGGATGCGCTGGATACCGTAGCAGCCCAGCTTGGGTGCCCAGACGAATTTGCGCAGGTCCCAGCTGGTTTTGGGCAGTTCGTCATCGGCGAAGCGGCGGCCCGCCTCGATGACGCCGACCTTGTAGCCCTTCTCCACCAGGCGCAGCGCGGTGACACTGCCACCGAAGCCGGAACCGACGATCAAGACGTCGAAGTCGGTGGTGCGCTCGGACATGGGGGCTCCTCGATCGGTGTCGACAGTGACCTGGGTAACGCTAACGCCGACAGTCGGGACTGTCAAAGTCGGTTCCGAGCCGTCCTATGCTGGTCGGGTGCCCCGATACACCAGAGCGGAACTCGCCGACGTCAGCGGCGTCGCGGCGCGCACCATCCGCTACTACCACTCGCTGGGCGTGCTGCCCAAGCCCGGCCGCGCGGGCAAAGAGGTCGTCTACACCGACGAACACCTCGACCGTCTGCGCGACATCGTGGCCATGCAGGCGCGCGGTCTGCGCCTGGACGCGATCCGCGAGGTGTTCGACACCGAACCGCAGGCCGGTGACTGGCGCACCCTGTTCGACCCGCGCGCGGGCCAGTCCGTGGAACGTTCGTCGCGGGTCGACGACGCCGAACTCATCGCGATGCTGGGCGACCGCGGCACCGACGTGCTCACCGAGTTGATCTCGGCCGGCTACCTCGAGCGCCGCGGGCTGCACTGGTTCATCGAAGACCGCACGATGTTCAAAGCCGCGCTGGTGCTCTATGACGTGGGCACCGACATCACGCTCAGCGGCGAATTGCGCACGCTGATCCAGTCGCGCATCGCCGCCCTGGCCGACGACGTGGTGCGCACGGTGCGCGACGCCGCGGGCACCGGGTACGGCGGCGAGGGCGTCGGCGTGGACCTGAGCCGCTTCCGCGACCGACTGCTGGCGATGGCATGGGAGGTCGGCGGCGCCACCCTCTCCGCCGAGATCGAACGCGCCGCCGCCGAAGACGACACGGTCCGGCACCGTGACCGGGCGCCGGCCGCGAGTGGGCGATGATCGGTGACATGAGCACCGACCAGCCGGGTCCGCGCGCACTGGCCCGCGCGCGCACGATCGCCGACATCAAACGCATCGGCCGCGAGCACCTGGCCACCCACGGCGCCGCGGCGTTGTCGTTGCGGGCGGTCGCGCGTGATCTGGGCGTGGTGTCCTCGGCGGTGTACCGGTACGTGAGCAGTCGCGACGAACTGCTGACCCTGCTGGTGGTCGACGGCTACAACGCGCTGGGCGACGCCGTGGACGCCGCCCTGGCCGACGCGCCCGACGACCCCGCGACCCGTTTCCGTGTCACCGCGCGAACCGTGCGGGAATGGGCGTTGGCCGAACCCGCTTGGTACGGACTGCTTTTCGGCACCCCCGTCCCCGGTTACGCCGCTCCCGCCGACGACACCGAGGCACCGGGCGTGCGCGTGATCGCGACCCTGCTCGGCATCATCGACAGCGCTTTCCGCCGAGGCCAACTGACGTCCGGTCAGGACCTCGCGATCTCCCCGAAGACCTCAGCCGACTTCGCCACGATCCGCGAACAGTTCGGCCTGGCCGCCCCCGACCCCGTCATCGCCGCAGCCCTCACCGCCTGGACCACCCTGTTCGGCGCCGTGAACTTCGACGTGTTCGACATGTACGGCCGCGACACCTTCGCCGATCGCGCGGAAATCTTCGACCTGAATATCGACCAGCTGCTGCGCCTGCTCGGCTTCGTCGTGCCGTGTCCACAAGGAGTGGACCGGTCGGTACGGTAGCGATCTGAAGAGTTCCCGCGGTATGTGGGGAGAGGAATGTGTGAACGGAGGTGCGGCCAGTGAATTCCCGCGAGGAGATCTTGCGCCGAGTCCGTGATGGGCTGCTCGACCTACCCGAGGACGAGCGCCGGGTGCCGCTGCGAAGATCCGCCGGTCGGCACGCGGTAGTGGACCCGACCGAGCGCGCGGAAGTGCTCGGCGGATTCATCGAACGGTTGCGCGAGCACGGATCGGTGGTGCGCACCGTCGACGTCGCGGGCCTGCCCGCCGCGGTCGCCGACGTGCTCTACGGCATGAGCGTGCTGACGGTACTGGCCGCGGTCGAACCCGGTCCGGCCTGGCTGGACCACTGGGCCAGCGCGCCCGGCCACAAGGTCGTGCACGCGGGCTCGGACGAGGTCGAACCCGGCGAGGCGATAGTGCGCGACGCGGTCGCCGGTGACGCGTCGACCGGCTCACTGGCCATGGACCTGCAGGGCGGCCCCACCACGCCGGTGGCCCTGCCACAAGTGTGCGTCGTGCGCGCCGACCGGGTGTTCGTCTCCCTGCCCGAAGCGCTGGACGACCTCGACAAACGCCGCCCCCTGATCTGGCAGGGCGGCCCCGGCGACACCGAATTGGCCCGCCAACTCGTGGTTCTGCTCGTCGAATAGTCAACTTTTGTTCAGAGGTGCTCGAGCGCCGAACCTGTTGAGCGCTGCGACAATTCAGCTCATGATTCTGGTAACAGGAGCGACCGGAAATGTCGGCGCGGAAGTTGTTCGGGCCTTGGCCTCCACAGGAGATGCCGTCACGGCGATGGTGCGTGATCCCGCGAAGGCAGTGCTGCCGGTCGGCGCGCACGCGATCGAGGGCGACCTCACCGCACCGCAGACACTGAACTTCGACGGGGTTCGCGCGGTGTTCCTGCTACCCGGCTATCCCGGAGTCGCGCAGGCTGCCGCCAAGGCGGGCGTGCGGCACATCGTGCAGCTGTCGGGCCTGTCCGCCGCCACTCGCGACACCACCAACGCCGTGACCCGCTACATGGTCGCCTCCGAAGACGAGGTCACCGATTCGGTCGCCGCATGGACCATCCTGCGACCGTGCGCCTTCGCGTCCAACGCCCTGCGCTGGCTTCCTCAACTGCGCGACGGCGACGAGATCCGCGCGCCGTTCCCCACCGTTCGCACGGCCGCGCTCGACCCGCGAGATCTCGGTGCGGTGGCCGCCACGGTCCTGCGCGCCGACAGCCATCACGGTGAAATCCTGTGGCCCACCGGCCCTGTCGCGGTGACACCCGCCGAACAGGTGGCGATTCTGGCCGAGGTGACCGGGCGCGCGCTGACCTGCCGTGGCCTCACCGATGACGAGGCTCGCGCGCAGCTGCTGGAAACAACGCCCGTGGAATACGTGGACGCCTTCTTCGACTTCTACGTCGCCGGCGTCATCGACGAGTCTATTGTTCGCCCGACCGTCGAACAGATCACCGGCCGCTCACCGCACCCTTTCGCCGCGTGGGCAGCTCGCCACGCTGACGCCTTCCGCTGAAGGCGGTCGCAAACTGTTACCCTGGACGGGTTGTCTGAGACCAACAGTCTCAGTTATTCTTGTGGCAACGGTGTGACGGCGCTAACAGCGTGGTGCGCACCCGACGCGAACCGAGGAGGCACCGATGACGCTGACCAAATCGAGCCGTGGTGGATTCATCACCGAGCAGTATCGAGATGCGTTGGCGACCCTGTCGCAGGGGTCCGTCGACCGCAATTTCGATCCGTACCTCGACATTGATTGGGATTCGCCCGAGCTCGCCCTCGACCCCAATGATGTGCGGTGGGTCCTGTCTCCGGAGGCGGACCCGCTGGGTGCCACCCAGTGGTACCGCGACCAGCCGCTGGACAAGCAGATCGCGATCGGCAAATGGCGCACCGCCAATGTGATCAAGGTCGGCGCCGCGTTCGAGTCCATCCTGATCCGCGGGATGATGCAGTACATCATCAAACTGCCCAATGGCTCGCCGGAGTTCCGGTACTGCTTGCACGAGATGACCGAAGAGTGCAACCACATCCAGATGTTCCAGGAGCTGATCAACCGGATCGGTGTCGATGTGCCGGGCATGCGACCGGTGTTCCGAGCGCTGTCACCGCTGATCGGCGTCGCGGGCGGTTACGCGCACACGATTCTGTTCATCGGCATCCTCGGCGGCGAGGAACCCATCGACCACTATCAGAAGGCCTTGATCCGCGAGGGCGCGTCGATGCCGCCGATGGTGTTGCGCACCATGCAAATTCACATCGCCGAGGAGGCGCGGCACATCTCCTTCGCCGGTGACTTCCTCGCCGCGCACGTCGCGCGGATGGGCAAGTTCAATCGTGGCGTGTGCTCGGTGGCCTTCCCGATCGCGATGCGCTGGTTGGCCGGGGAGATCATGGCGCCGGGGAAGTCGTTCGGGCGTGAGTTCGGGATTCCCGACGAGGTGATCGAGCAGGCGTTCTGGAAGTCCGACCACTCCCGCAAGATCCTGTCGGGCTACTTCGGCGACATGCGCAAACTGGCGTACGACCTGGAACTGATGAACCCCACGGCCAAGTGGTTGTGGCGCAAGCTCGGCGTCGACGGACCGGTGTCGCGGTATCGCAGCGAACCCGAACGCAGCGCGCGGCACGCCGCCTGAGATTTCAGATACCGGCGATCAGTCGCGTGATGATCTCGGTCAGCTGCTGATCGGGATCCAGCGTCAGGCCGTGGCGGCGCGCGACGCCGTCGACCACGTGCCAGGCGTAGGAGGCGACCTCCTCGATCAGCTGGTCCCTGGTCAGCGCCGGTTCGGGGTCGTTGGCCCAGCGGGTGACGGTGGCCTCGGTCATCGACACGATGGCGAAGGTCATCGTGTCGACCGAGGTGTCGTCGGTGACGCCGACCACCCCGGCCAGGCCCGAGACCAAGGCCCTGGTCGACGCCGCGATGGTGGCGATCAGGGCACTCATCCCGTCGACATCGGGATCGCTTTCCGACGGTCCGGTGCGCAGGAACTCGCGCAACCGGGGATGGTCCTGGATCCAGCTCACGACACCGTCGATCGTGCGAACCAGGATGCTGTGAATGGAACCCTCGGCGATGTCGAGAGAGTCCTCGATCTGGGCGACGAACCGGTCGGCGATCTCGCTTCTGATCCGGCGATCGAGCTCGTCGCGGCCGGCGAACTGCCGGTAGACCACCGATTTCGCCAGCCCCGCGTGCTCGGCGATCTGCACGATCGGCACCTCGACCCCGGCCGGTGCCTGCTCGATCAACTCGACCGCGGCCAGCACGATCCGCTCCCGGCGGCTGTCGTTGTGCGGCTGCCATCGGGCTTGCCTGCCGCTCACGGCACTGTCGGGACGTGACGCTGCGCTCGACACCCGCCCGAGTGTAGAGCACACATCGCCGCGTCAAACCGCTACCGCGGCACGGAGACCGGATCGGTGCAACTGGCCGGCCCGTCGACCAGCGAACACGGGGCGACGGGGCGCGTTGGTCGGTATTCGGGGCCGACGCCGCCCGCTTCGGTGATCGCGCGGTAGGCCGCCACCGCGTCGGTCGGGGTGCGGGTCAGGGTCGGGTCGGTCAGCACGTCGACGGTGTAGAGGCCGAAACGTGGTGTGTAGGAACCCCATTCGTAGTTGTCGGTCAGGCTCCAGTAGTTGTAGCCCATCAGCGGGATCCCGTCGGCGACCGCGCGCTGCAACCAGTAGACGGTGTCGCGCAACGAATCCGCGCGGGTGTAGCCGTCGGCGCGCGGGCGGCCGTTCTCGGTCGGGATGCCGTTCTCCACGATGTAGAGCGGACGGCCGGGAAACTTCCGCGCGTAATGGTCAAGGGCGTAGTAAATGCCTTCTGGCTGAAGGGGAATCGTCCACAGACGGTCCGGATCGGGGACCTGCAGTTGGGTGGGGGACAGGCCGTAGTAGTAGTCGATGCCGATGTAGTCCAGGCGCGCGGAGATCCGGTCCAGCATCGGTCCGCTGATCGCGTCGTCGACGGCGGGGATGTAGGCGACGTTGCTGGTGACCTGGGCACCGGGCTGTACGGAGTGGATGTAGTCGTAGATGGTGTTGTGCGCCTGGGCGATTCGGTCACCCATGGTGAGCACGTCGGTGATGCCGATCCCGCCGTGCCGCAGATCATTGAGCAGATAGAACGTCGGTTCGTTGAATGTCACCCACAGCGGGTCGGCGCCGGCGAACCGGTCGACGACGCGACGCGCGTTGGTCAGCCAGTTCGCGACGATGCCCGGGTCGCCCCAGCCGCCGCGGTCCGCCGCCCAGCCGGGATACACCCAGTGATCCAGGGTCAACATCGGCCGCATCCCGGCCTCGGTGATCGCGCTGACCACATCGTCGTAGAACTCGAGCGCCGCTTCGTCCCAGACGTCGGGTTGCGGTTGGACCCGCGCCCACTCGATGCCGATGCGGTACACGCGCACACCGAGTTTCGCGGCCAAGGCGATGTCGGAGCGGTAGCGAGTGCGGAAGTCGACCGAGTTCAGATACGGGTCCGCGGTACTGCCGGATTCGACATAGCGGCGCCAATTGCTGTCCGGCGCATCACCTTCGGCCTGGAAGCCGGAAGCTGCTACACCCCAGAGGAATTCGGGCCCCATCGGTGCCAGTTGGGCCGGCGCGGGTGGTCTCGCGAGAGCGGGGGAGGTGCTGGTCGTGAGCAGCACCATGGCGAGGGTGGCGAGGAGTCTGCGACCGGTGGGGGAGGGCATGGCACTCCTGGCGACTAGAGGAAGGGGAGTGGACCCAGTGTGCGACATCGAGATGGTCAGGCGGGGGAAATAGCGCGGAGCGGCGGGGTTGGGAGGCTGTCGAAATTGAAAAATACATCGGCTTACCTAGATATGCGCATCTAAACATGTGTCCGCCGATCGGCCACATTCACGCGCAACAGTCTTCGACATGTTCTCACCAAACCGAGAACTCACCAGCACAGACAGGGAAGGGCCTTGCCCGCGCCGATCGAGTGAGTTGTCTCTCAGCACCCCGTCGTGGGTGGGCGAATCAGGTTCGCTCGAGCCAAGATTCGGGGATGGTTTGGAATCCCTCGCAGCGCCTCGCCCGAGTCATTGCCGCGCAGCCGTGGGCCATGCACGGCGCCGGATTCGTCCTGCCTGCCGAGCGCCTGCTGCGCCGGATCACCAGTGGCCGCCGAGGTGTTCTCGACCTGGCCGGCCTGCCATCGATCGAGATCACCGTGGTCGGCCGCAAGTCGGGCCTGCCGCGCACCACCTCGCTGCTGTGCGTGCCCGACGGCGACGGCTTCTACCTGGTCGGTTCGAACTGGGGCAAGCCCGAACATCCCGCATGGTCGGCGAACCTGCGCGCGGCGGGCACCGCGTCGGCGCGCTTCAACGGCAGCTCCGCGTTCCCGGTGAGTGTCGCGCAGGTGCACGATCCGGAACGGAAGCGCGTGTGGGATCAGGTGGTCGCGTTCTGGCCCGGCTACGAGATGGAATACAAGCTGGCCGCCGGTCGCGAGTTCCGGATCTTCCGCCTGGACCGGATCGCCTGATCAGAGTCCGAGTTTGGTGACCGCGTTGTCTTCGAGTGGGTTCGCGGTGCGGATGTAGCCGTGGACGGTGCGCGGGTTGGACCAGCGGCCCTGGCGCATGATCTCGCGATCGCTGGCGCCGCCGAGCGCGGCCTGGGTGGCGAAGCCGGCGCGCAGGGAGTGTCCGGAGAACAAGTCGGGGTCCAAACCGGCGCGGGCCGCATACCTTTTGACGAGTTCGGCCACTGCCCGTCCGGACAGTGCTGTGTCGCCGATGCCGCCGTGTCGGTTGATCGTGGGGAACAGCGGTCGGTTTTCGTCGACGCTCAGTGGGGTACCGGTGAATCCGTGGCAGCGGTGGATCGTGGTGTCGGCGGTGAGGTTGTTGCCTAACCAGGCACGGACGTCACCGTGCGCGTGAACTTCCAGTAGTCGAACCCAATCCGCGTACGCGCAGATCGGGCACGTGCGCGGGTGCTTTCCGCGGGGTAGGGCGATGCGCTGTTCAGCAACGCCGGTCGGGTCGGTCTTCGTCGTGGGAAGGTGCACCACGAGCAGCGGTTCGCCGGTGGTGTGGTCGGTGCGCGCGTGCACGTCGCTGATCCGAAGCCCGGCGAGCTCGCTGCGACGCAGAGCGCCCGCGAACCCGACCAACAGTGCCAAAGTGTCCCTGCGACGCGCGGGTTCGGTGGGCCAGCCGGGCGCGGGGAGTTCGGCGAGCAGCTGGTCGAGGGTGTGCAGCAGGACCGGTCGTTTGCGGGTCGGCGGGGTGCGGCGCGTGCGACGGATGCCGCGCAGAGTCAGCCGGACAACATCGGATCGAGTAGGCGAGGGCAGTCCGTTGGCGGCATGCACAGCCGCGATGGCGGCGGACTTGCGATCCAGGGTCGCCGGGCTGAATGCCCAAGCGCCGGTTTCGCGTCGCGCGTCCGCGGAGGCGGCCAGATACACGGCCACATCCAGGGGGTCCGCCGGAAGTGCTTGCCGCTGTTCGACCGCGCACCATCCGGCCCAGGCGATCCAGTCGGTGCGGTAGGCGCGCAAGGTGTTCGCCGACTGCGACGCTTCCAGGTAGCGACGAAGCGCGCCTGCCTGGTTGTCGTCGAAACGTTCGCGGACCAGGCGCAATGCGGCGGTGTCGACGAGAACGCTGCGCACTCCCCGGCGCAGTTCGGTCCGCACCTGTTCAGGAAGCACGACCGATGCGTCGCTCACCCTCGCCACTCCTCGCGTGAATCAGTCTGTCGCCGATGACTGCTGGCTGTTCAGCCTAGTCACCGGCGCGACGTCACGGCATTTCCTCGAGTTCGGCGAGCTGGGTGTGGATGTAGGCGGCCAGGCGATGACGGGCCGCGCCGGTGAGGAAACTGGTGTCGCCCAGGCGCGGGAAGTGGTCGTCGACCGCTTCGGGCTGCGCCTGCGTGGCTTCGGGCGATTCGCCGACTAGTTCCAGACGTGCCGGATGTTGCTGGGGGAGAGGAACACTCGGTTCGTCCGGTTGTGTGGTTGCTGCTCCGGTACGTCCCATGCTTGAACCCTAACGTTTTGTTAGGGATTTTCGCTAGTCGGGGGTGCCCGCAACATCCCGGAAGTGCCCTTTCACCTGGCACTTCCGGGATGTGGGTTACCCGCAACTGCCCGGAGTGTCCCGCAACCACCCGGCCAAACCGTGGGACAAATGTGGGAGCGCCAAACACCCATCAGGCCCGCTTCACCGCCCCCGCGCAGCCACCATCGACAACCCACCCGACACCCCCAACAACACCAACGCCGGCCCCGCCGTCCACGCCACGAACACCGAATGGTTCGCAGCCAACCACTGCGGCGCCCACAGCAAACACCACCACACCCACCCCACGAACACGCCCCCCGGCACCAACACCGCGATCATCGAACCCACCGCCCACCCGCCAGCGGTCGCCTGCGGCGGGCTCTCGGTCACAACCCGCCTCAACGCCTTCATCAACAACACCACCACCCCGCACACCATGACCGTAAATCCCAGGGTGAAAACTGTTGTGCCCCAATCATGTAACTGAAACTCGTGCCCAACTTCCACCCGCCCCAAATCCCCGACCCGAGACGCCACCACCATGACCGCGGCCGTGATCGCCGAAAACCACGTCCACCCAATCCGATAGGACCGCTTGTCCGACATCGAGATCAGTAACACCAGCCCCAGCATCCAACAGGCCACCGCATTCAGTAACCCCGACAGTGAATCGGAAAAGTTCGGACCCACCCACGAACGAAAAGCAGGGTCCAGCCACCGTTCAGCAGCCGGGGCCCACACCAGCGAGTACGCCGCACCCACAGTGATCAGCAGCAGGGTATACAAGCGCGACAACCACTTTCGGTGATACTTCCATCTGGTAAGACGCGCGAAACCTACCAACACCGTAAAAACCGCCACAACCACCACCGCCGCAGTGTAAGACGGAAACCGATACACTGTATCGGTGTTCAGCTAATCGAAACCCAAAGCTGACCGCAACGACTTCGTTGTCGGATCATCGGTTTGATCAGGTGTAACACGCTTTTCGGCTTCGGCGATCATCTCGGTAAGGGGCGTATTGAGCAAGTCAGCAACAGCCTTCGTGATGTTCAGTGTGATCGCACGCCCGTCGCTTTCCAGCCGGCGATACGGGTTGGGTTTCATGCCCAAGGCGGTCCACATCTGTTCCTGGGTGACCCCCTGTGCCACTCGACGCTCCGCCAGGACCTTGCCGAACGCACGATTGAGACCGCCTGACCGCTCATTCACTGAACCACCGTACCCACTCGAAGCTGAACAAAACCTCAGCCGAGCAACTTTTTTGCGAACACGGTGCCAAAATGTTGCGGTACCCGATTACCGGGTACTAGTCTCAACTTGAAGCTTTAAACCGGAAGACTATCAGCGAAAGTCGCGGATCGCGGGCCAACCTGTCGGGGGACAGGCCAACGACAACCGCACCGTCAGAAGCAGGAATCAGCATGAGTGACTAGCACACACAGAGGCCACCCGAGCGGCCCAACGGACCTCGGTGACACTCAGCAACCGTGCCGAACAGGTCGGCACAACACCAACTGGCGGACGCGCAGCCGGAGAGGACACGGCCAGCGAAACCGGCAACAACCCTGCAACCGGGGCGCGTGGCGTCACCGGTTGCCGCCGCACACGACTTTCAAGGACGCAGGTCATGGACCCGGACACCGCACTCGGCTACCACGAAGCCCAAACCGAACACATCACCCACGACAACAACCGCCAACTCGCGGCAATGGGAATCGTCATCCGCGACCCCGAAGGCGAAGCCGACCTGTCCATCGACACCCACGGCAGTATGTGGGCGGACATCGGATGCGTCACCGTCCACGCCTCTGGACTGGTCGAACTCTGGCCGCGACTAGGCATCACACCCAACGCAGTCGACCTCTTACGCGGATTCGGTGTCAGCGTCTTCACCGACCCGCCCAACACCGACAGCGGCTGGCTGAACAACGGTGACGGTTGGTCCACAACCGTCACCGCAGCCGCCACAGGATCCATCGCAATCGCCAACGCGGCATAGATCAAGCACAGAGAATAACCACAGAGCACAGAGAAACAACGGAAGGCCCGCAGCCTGCTGCGGGCCTTCCGTTTTGCTTGCTATTTGTTCTTACCGACCCGGCCCTGAGCTCGGTTACGGGTCGTGGACACCGTCGGCTCCGCTTTCGTCCGCTGCGCAGTCCGCAACGCGCCGACCTCATCGCCGGACTCCTCGACGTCACCAATGATCAGATCTCGACGCAGGGATTGCCCTGGCTCCTTCGCCAACTGCTCCAAACGGCCCTGCACCAGTCGAAGTAGCTGCATGTCGCTCAGCTTGGTGATAGTCACACCATTGGTGAGGCCGACCTCGTCAGGTTCGGCATAGCCGGCCGCGACAAGGACCTCGGCGAAAGGCCGGTGGAACACCGTCGCGATATCGCGCAGCTTCTCAACCGACGGCATGACCCCCCTTCGCCAATGCGTGAGCATTCCCTTCTGGGAACCGATCAGTGATGCGAACTCGGCAGAGTTCAGTTTGTGCAGCTTCATCAGCGAGTGGACGTATTCAAGCCACGCCTCACTGTTGTGGGTGGGGGAGTCGGTCACGGGGTGGGCCTTCCCTGGGTCCCGCCGTGTCAATACTGGCGGGTAACGGTGGTTGCTACATCGATCGTATCGGTCCATGCACCCATTTGGGTAGCGGTCATGAGACCCCATCGACATGTCCTAACGGCGCCGCCACCTGATTAGCGCAGGTCATAGCCGGTTTCTGAGATCAACAATTCGTTCATCACATTAAACCCGTCCCCCGCTTGTCGTGGGGTGCAATGCGTTGTACTATCAGTGTCATGCATTAAACCCGCGGTGCAACGCATGACACCCCGGAACGGTGGTTGCAAACCCTCCGGCACCAAAAAGCCCGCCTCCCCCTGCCAGGGAAGACGGGCAGAACCCCACGCCAACGAAAGGAACGAACGTGGTGTCCACACCCGACCTTACCTCAGCAGTCGAGACCGCGAACAGCCTCGTCACCAAGGCAATCGAAGCACAAGACCGCATCGGCTACACCGACAACGACGACCTCGGCGGCGCCGTACTCAACCTCGCCCGAACCGTCACCGCCCTCGCCCGCGAAGTCAAAGCACTCGCCCTCGCCGTCGACTGGCAACAAGGCGTCATCGACGGACAAAGCATGCAACTCACCACCAGGAGCACCCTGTGAACGCCTTCCGCGGACTCATCAACGCCCTCTGGATGGAAACCGCCTGCATCCTCGCCCTCGGCGGATTCTTCGGCTTCCTTGCATGGCTCGTGAATTGGAGCGCCCTGTGACCGCATTGGCCCCCACGGACACCCGCCCCCGCCTCATCGTCCTCCCCGACATCGTCCAAGGCACCGACGACTGGCACAACCAACGCCGCGGCATGGTCACCGCCTCCGTCGTCGGCGACCTCATCACCGTCCGCCGCCTCGCCGCGATCGACTACGACTGCCCCGACTGCCGCGCCCTCGCGAACGAGCCATGCCGAAGCAAAACCCGCGCAGGCGCGCTGATCAAAACCTTGCACGCCGACCGCGCCGAGCTCGCACGCCAGAACACCTCCGTGGTGTTCAAAACCGCGAGCAACGAAACCTCTCGCGGCCTCACTGCCTTGCTTGTCGCTGAACGCATCACGGGCTGGACCGACGCAACGTTCCTGTCCGACGACATGGTGCGCGGCATGGAAGAAGAACCCCGCGCCCGCGACCACTACAGCGAACACTACGCACCCGTCCACGAGACCGGGTTCATGATCCGCGAACACAACGGCATCTGCATCGGCTACTCCCCAGACGGACTCGTCGGCGCCGACGGACTCATCGAAATCAAGTCCAGGCGCTCGAAAATTCAACTCCAACACTTCCTCACCGGAAACATCCCCGCCGACAACATGGCGCAACTCCAATGCGGCCTGCTCGTCACCGGCCGCAAGTGGCTGGACTACGTCAGCTACTGCGGCGGCATGCCGATGGCAGTCACACGCGTCCACCCCGACCCCCGCTGGTTCAAAGCCATCCTCGACGCCGTCCACGCCTTAGAGGAAAACGCTGCCGAGATGATCCGCATCTACAACGAGGCCACCGCCGGACTCCCCACCACCGAACGAGTCCTCGGCGAAATGGACATCGTCTTCTGAAAAACCGCACACCCCAACACAACTCGGCACCGCAAACACTCCGAAAGGCATCACGATGACCACATCCTTCAACCTGGCAGAAACCATCATCCCGAAATCAGACCAACTCAACGCCGAAGACGTCCTTTCCGGGCCGCGCACAGTGACCGTCGAACGCGTCAACGAGGGATCCGCCGAGCAGCCGGTGAACATCCACCTCGTCGAGTTCCCCGGCCGCCCATTCCGGCCATCGAAGACCGTCCGCCGCATCCTCGTAGCCGCATGGGGTGCAGAAGCGGCAGCGTACGTCGGCCGGCGGATGACCATCTACCGCGACCCGACCGTGAAGTTCGGCGGCCAGGAAGTCGGCGGCATCCGAATCAGCCACCTTTCCCACATCGATAAGCGACTCACGCTCGCCCTGACCGTCACCCGCGGCAAACGAGCGCCCTACATCGTCGAACCGCTGCCTGCCGGGCCGCCGCTGATCACCGAAGCCCAGGCACAGGAGATGGCAACCAACATCGAAACCGCCGCCGACCGTGCAGCACTCGACGCGCTCGGTGCACAACTCAAGACGTTCGACCTGGGACAGCACCGGGCCCGACTGGGGCAACTGTGGAAGAACCGGGCCAACACCATCAACACCGCAGCAGGGGAGACACCGCCCGCAGACGACGTCCAAGACGCGCCCGCCGACTACTACGACGGCCCGCCGGAGCAGTGATGGAACTTCGCCCCGACTACAGCGTCGGCACCTGGCTCGCCTACCCAACTTCGGGTGGGCGGGCCGGGGAAGGCGGCGACTGCTACGAAGTCGCCGCGTTCGCCGACGACGAACTCGCCTGCCTCCGCTACTGCAACACCCACGACGGATACAAAGCCGCCTACCTGCTGCCCGGACAAACCCTGCTCCAAGCAGTCAGAGCAATGGAGAACCACCGTGACTAGAGCACGAAAGACACGCTCCGACAAGCACGAACGACGCGAGTGCGGCCGCTGCTCCGCGCCGGTCAAGAGAGCAGAAACCAAGTTCTGCTCGCGTGCCTGCTGGCGGGAAAGCCTGTTCGGCAAACCGAATCCCAACAAAGTAGCCGACCCGGTCGCGCACATCATGAGCCGAGTCGAGAAGCACCCCAACGGCTGCTGGGAATGGACTCAATACCTGGACAAGGACGGCTACGGCTACGGACGGCTCACCGTCCTTGGCGGCGGGTTCCTTGTCCACCGAGCCCTCTACCAACTGCTGGTGGGTCCAGTTGACGACAGCCTGGTCATCGACCACCTCTGCCGAAACACGAAGTGCTGCAACCCAGAGCACCTGGAACCTGTGACTCAGGCCGTCAACATCGACCGCGGATACATGGAGCCACGCAAAGTGGATGCCGCCCACTCTCGAACTCACTGCCGCAACGGACACGCCTACACACCGGAAACCACTCGCAGCACGAAGCCGGGAGAGCGCAGATGCCGAACGTGCGTAGCCGCGTCGTCACAGCGATCTAGGCAGAGGAAGTCCGCCGCATGAACAGCTGGATGCATATGCCTGCCGCTGCGTTCGACCTAGAGACTTCTGGTGTCGACGTGTTCTCTGATCGTGTCGTGACCGGCTGCGTCGCCCGCATTGACGGCGCGAGTGTCGCGTGCCGCAGGTGGCTCGCGGACCCCGGCGTCGAAATCCCCGCCGGCGCGACCGAAGTACACGGCATCACAACCGAATACGCCCAAAAGTACGGGCGCCCGCACCAAGACGTCGTCGACGAAATCGTGGCCGACCTCTACGCGTGCTGGGCCGAAGGACGGTATGTGGCGGTTATGAACGGCAGCTTCGACCTGACGATGCTCCACACCTACCGTCCCGACTTCGAAGTCCGTGGGCTCGTGGTGGATGCGCTGATCGTGGACAAGCACTACGACAAATTCCGGCGCGGCAGCCGGAAGCTGTCCGCGGTCGCCATCCACTACGGCATCAGCCTCGACAACGCCCACGACGCGGAAGCCGACGCGCTCGCCGCGGCACGTTTGGCGTGGAAACTGCCCCGCCTGTACCCCGAGTTGGCGACGTTCACTGCTGACGAGTTGATGGAACGCCAAACCAGCTGGTACCGCGAACAAGCCGAGTCCTATGCCGCCTACCGCGCAAAAAGGGGCGAACCGGCCATCCACATTCCGACCGCCTGGCCGATCCAGGACGCCCCCGAAAGCGAAGCAGCATGACCCACCGCGACGGCGCCTACCTGCTTGCCGCAGGTTACGTCCCCGCCAGCGAAACCCGAACCCGCCTCCAAGAATTCGCGACCGCCGGCGTCATCATGACCCGCCTCGCCGCGGGGATCGGCTGGCACCCCGAAAGCGTCAAAAAAGTTGCCTCCGGACGTAACCGGTACGTCCCCGGACACGTCGCCGACGCTGTCCTTACGCTCACCGTCGACCAAGCCCTGCGCGACTACGGCCCCACCCCGGCACGCCTGGACCCCGTCACCCTCGAACTGCTGCTCGCCGACCGCACCGTGACCGTCGCCTCCCAGGACAAACCCGTCATCGCCGCGGCCCTGCACTCCAAAGGCTGGTCCAAGACCCGGATCTCCCGCACCCTCGCCATGTCCGGCACCAAAGTCAACCAAGCCCTCGGCCAGGTATCGACATGACCAACTGGCTCACCGAAACCCCGCTCCGGCCACCACCAGCCGAAACCGCCGGCGCCAGATTCGCACCACGTCGCATCGACAACTCCGTCCGGTCCCGCCGCGTCGCCGCACCATCCACACCCATCTACCACAGCCGCCGCCACATCAAAATCCAACGCGGCATCCCCGTCCACTCCGTGCCCGCCGTAATCGTGCGCGACCACATCAACACCCTCACCGGCTACGGCTGCAACTACTCGATGATCGCCGCCGCGGCCGGAACATCGACCAGCGGAATCCAAAAAATCGCCACCGGGCCCGCCGTTTACGTTCAACGAACCACCGCCGACGCCATCCTCGCCGTCACCCCAACCCCGCACCCGCTGCAGCGATACGTCCTCGCCATCGGCGCGATCCGACGATTGCGGGCACTCCAAGCCATCGGCTGGACCATGCAAGCCGTCGCCGACCACGCAGGCGAAAAACGAACCACCATCGCCAACCTCGGCCACCACCCCACCATCACCTACGCCCGGTGGAAGCAAGTCGCCGACGTTTACGACCAACTCAGCGGCCAACTCGGCACCAACGACCGCACCCGCAACTGGGCTAAAAAACGTTGCTGGCCAACACCTCTCGCATGGGAGGGCGTCAACATCGACCACCCTGACAGCACCCCGATCCTCGACGCCGAACCCGCCCAAGACACCCTCGACGAAGTCCTGCTCCGCCGCATCCTCGACGACCGCCACACCGGCCCCGTACCGAAAAGGGAACGCCGCGAAGTCCTCAACCTAACCGTCAAGAACGGTTGGACCCACACCCGGCTCGCCCGACTGCTCAACATCAGCGACGACGCCGCCGACCAAGCCCTAGTCAGGCACCGCCGCAAATACGCCAAAGGCGCGGCATGAACACTGCCCTCGCCCCACGCACGATCGACACCAAACGGTACCGGTGGCGCAAAGCCAACAACATCGTCCTCTACACCTCGTCGACGCTAGTGCGCCAACACATCACCGAACTCGCAGCCCTCGACGTCACCCCACAAATGATCGCCTACGTCGTCGACTGCGACCGCCAAGCAATCCAGGCCATCGCCACCAACGCGCGCATCCGGATCGACTTCGCTGCCCGCATCCTCACCGTCTCTCCACACCCACACCCGTCGCAGCGCCACGTCCTCGCAACCGGAGCCCGACGCCGTATCTGCGCGCTGCAGGCCCTCGGCTGGCCACGGCGCATCCTCGGCGAACATCTCGACGTCAACAGCAGCATCATCAGCCAACTCTGCACCCAAACCCACACCAGCTACACGCGGTGGTTGGCGGTGCGGAACCTCTACGAGGAGCTGTCAGCAACCCGAGGCCCCAGCAACCACGTCGCCTCCACCGCGCACCGCGCCGGACACCCACCGCCGCTCGCGTGGGAAGGCTCCGACATCGATCACCCACTCGCACCACCGGACTGGGCAGCCGCCGGCATCACCCTGCGCAACCGATCCGAATGCACCCGCGGCCACCCCTACACGCCCGCGAACACCTGGCGCAGATCCAACGGCAACCGCATCTGCCGCACCTGCAACCGCGCCACCAAACGCTCCCGCACCGCCGCATAAACAGCGCCCCGCCAACCCCGGAAAGGACGGCCACAGGGAATGCCGAAAGACAACCGGACCTTCATCACCCTGGCCGTCGACATGGACCGCCACCCCAAGTTCGCGGCCCTCAACGACGCCCAGAAATGGCTCATCGTCAAAGCCATCATGCACTGCCGCGAGTACCTCACCGACGGCCAGATCAGCCTCCCGGTGTGGAAGAAGATGGGAACGGATCGGAACAGAAAAGCAGTTCTTGCCACCGGTGTGTGTTCTGTAGTTGCAGAACAAAATTGCGTCATCGTCCACGACTACGCGGAGCACAACCAGACCCGCGCAGAGGTCGACGCCGCGAAGGAAAAAGCCAGGTCAGCCGGGCAAAAGGGCGGCCTGAGCAAGGCGGCCAACGCCAAGCGAAACCCACCGCCGAACCCTAGCGAAGGCCTAGCACCTGCTAGGCATCTGCTTAGCGAAAACGTAGCAGAGTTAGAGAAAGAAGAAGAGAACACTACTTACGTACCTAGTGCTGCTTACGTAAGTAACGCGGGCGAGTACGAAAACGGCAACCCCGAACCAACCGTCGAAGCCACCGGTCCCAAGGTGCCGCCCGACGGCTGGAAGATCGTGCGCCAAGCCACCCACGGCCTCTCACAGCCCACCCGCACCGAACTCGCCCTCCAGGCCGCGGCCATGCTCCGCGCCGGAGTCAACGCCGACGACATCCTCGCCGGACTCGAAACCTGGATGGCACGCCCCGACGCCCGCATCGGCCTGTTCCGGCACCTCGTCGACGACGCCGTCAAAACCCGCCGAGCCCCCCTCGCCATGGCCACACCGCTCGCCGCATCCGACCGCAAAGCCCGCGACCAAGCCGCGATCTTCGACGAAGTCCGACGCAAACACGCCACACCCAACCAGTCGCCGCTGCTGCAGATCGTCGACGCCGAACCCAAAACCCTGCCCGCCGTAGACGATTGGAGCGCCACCGCATGACCACCAACCCCATCGAGGTAGCCCAGGCAGTCGTCGACAACCTCCAAAACCACGACCTGTGGTTCCCACGCGTCGGAGCCGGAGCAGTCGAAGCCTGGGCACAACGATTCGCCGAATCCGGGCTCCCCGTCGAAGACCTCCTCGCCGGCGTCAACCACGCCCGCACCCACCACACCCAGGTCTCACAAGCCCGCGCCGACAACCGATCCGAACCCGCCGAACCGTTCCGACCCACCCCCGACCTGATCGTCACCCACGCCCACAAAGCCCGCCGCGCCGTCCTCGCCCAACTCCCCGCCGAACGGATCGCCGAAATGGACATGGCGAACCACCTCCTCCAAGAAATGGGTTTGACCCCCCAACGAGCCCACCGGCTCTCCCGCGACATCGCCCTGTCGCTCGCCCTCGGCCGCACCGCGGTTCACGACCTCACCGACACCGAGATGGCCGAGTTCAAAGCCCTCGTCACCGCCACCAAACAGGCGTCGCTGACCTTCCGGGATCGGCGTCGCGAACTCGCCCAGAAACTCCGCGTCGGCGACCTCTACAACGCAGAAAAGGCAGCCTCATGAACCGGCTTGACATCCCGGAGATTCTTGACCTGATCCGAATCCCCGCCACCGACATCGCCATCACCCACTGGCACACCACCATCGGCCACCTCGACACCGAAACCGTTCGAGAAGCCATCGAAATCCACCAACGCGCGAACACATTCGTGCCCACCGCCCACGAAATCCTCGACATCGCCGGCGACATTCACCGTCGAGACAACCCACCACCCGAACCAGTCAGGAGGCACGCAGTCATGACCGCCTACACGCTCACCGGCGCTCTGAACCATTCGTGCCCTCGATGCGGTGCCAACCCCGGCGACACCTGCACCGCGGTCACCGGGCTGGAAGCGCACGCACCGTGTGTCGCCAGGCTCGTCCGGAAGGTGGTCGCGGCATGAAAACAATCGTTAGCCGACGAAACTGCGTACATGGGACGCAGTTCCCCGAATCTGGTTTGTTGTTCTGCTGCGGTGCGCTGCTCGGCTTCGAGATGGTCGTACGCCCGTCCAGCGTCCACGGTGCGGATCGAACAGGCGTTCGATGGGCATCGGGTAAGGCTGACAATTCTACGGGGCTTCTGGGAGCCGTTCCGGTCGGAGGTGTTCGGTGACCACTCTGGCGCCCGCGCGCACCGCGTCGCACCGGCCCGCCGTCCGTCAGCGTCGGTTCAAGCACGACGAACTGATCGCCGTCGACCTGTTCTCCGGGTTCGGTGGGATCACCCAAGGCATCGAAGCCGCTGGGTTCACGACGATCATGGCCGCGAACCACAACGCCTACAAGGTCGAGGTCCACGAGGCCAATCACCCCGATGCCCAGCATTGGATCGCCGACTTGGTCAATCCCGAGTCGTCGGACTACCACTCGGCACGTGATCTGCCCGCGGGGGACTTGCTCGTCGCTGGTGTCTCGTGTGTGAACCACTCGCAGGCGAACACGAAGAAGGCGTACGAGCAGGGTGCGTCGCTGTTCGATTTGGATGACCCGGATTTCGATGCGCGCGTGACTCGTTCGGAGCGTGATCGGGCGACCGCGAACTGCGTGCTGCACTACGCGGACCAGCACCGGCCGCGCATGATCCTGGTGGAGTGCACCACCGAGCTGGTGTCGTGGGGGCCCGCGATCCCCGGCCGGAAAAAGGTCGGCGATGGGTCGACGTACAGGTGGTGGTTGAAACAGTTCAGCAACCTCGACTACCAGTACCGGGAACTCCGTTTGAACTCGATGTTCTTCGGTGTCCCGCAGTCCCGAGACCGCCTGTACATCGTGTTCTGGCAGAAGCACATGCCCGCACCAGATTTGGATCATTGCCCGCTGTCGTGGTGCCACGCGTGCGACGACGCTGTCGAAGCGGTGTGGTCGTGGAAGACGGGTGTGCCGCCGACCGGTGCCGTCCGATATGGCGCCCAGTATCGGTACACCTGCCGGCGGTGCCGTCGTGAAGTCGTTCCGCCGATGACTCCGTCCGTCGAGGCGCTCGACCTGACCGACCTGGGTTCGAAGATCGGTGACCGGCCGTTGAAGAAGTTCACCGTCGGCGACCACGAAGTGTTGAGCCCGCTCGCTCCGGCGACGATGGCGCGTGCGGAACGGTGCCGGAAACGATTCGCCGACTATCCCGCGATCCTGATGCCCGCCAAGAGCGTTCACGGTGTCGAAAGGTTGCTCGGGCAGCCGATGGCGACGCAGACCAGCCAGCAGGAGACCGGGATCTTGTCGACGGGGATGGCGATGTTCGCGCACCGTCACAACGGCGACGGCCAACACCTCACGCGCCCGATGGACACGGTCACCGCCACCGAAAGTCGCGCGTTGCTGTTCGCCGCGGTCGCTAACTACCAGGGCGCGACCCGTGGCCTGAATGTGCCGTTGCCGACGCAGGCGGCATCGGAAACGCTCGGGTTGATGGCCGGGATCGTGCCGTTTCGGAAGAACACGCGGCCAGCGCTCGGTTCGGAGTCGATGCCGACGATCACCAGTGAGCAGATCCCCGGGCTTTTGACGGCCGAATGGGCTGCGCTGCTCGCCAATCTCACGTTGGAGGAGTGCTACTTCCGGATGCTGCGTGCACCTGAGGTCGGCAAAGGCTGCGGGTTCAATCCCGACTTCGCCGGACAGCCGGGCACATTCAAGGTGTGGGGATCCGCCCGCAACCAGGTCGACGGCTACGGCAACGCGGTCTCGCCGGCGGTAGGGGAGTGGCTCGGGCGTCGGATGCGCCGCAGCTTCCACCGCGAGTAGGTCGCGGCATGAACGGTCTGATCACGATGTGCGCATTAACGCATGTGACATCTTCTCAACCCCCTTCCAACCCGAAACCCGCACAGACTCGGAGCCCGAAATGACCACGCCCATAGTATTTTTGGATACAGAGACCGATGGCCTCCATCCAGGCCGCAAGGTGTGGGAAGTGGCGATGATCCGCCGCGACGACGCCGGCGAACGCGCGATCCAGTTTTTCGTCGACATCGACCTCGACACTGCGGACCCGTTCGGTTTGAAAGTCGGCAGGTTCTACGACCGGCACCCTGTCGGACAGTGGCTGTCGCGTCCGGGTGATCTGTCGCCGTACACGTTGGATCGGCCGCTGCCTGGTGACGACGGCCTGAACATGGTGTTGCCGTACCTCGCCGCGGAACTGGTCGCCCGCTGGACCCATGGTGCTCACATTGTCGGCGCGGTACCGAACTTCGACACCGAGGTGCTCGGCAATCTGTTGCGCGAGAACGGGCTTACCCCGAATTGGCACTACCACCTCATCGACGTGGAGAACCTCGCCGTCGGTTACCTCGCCGGGTTGCGCGCGTCAGGACGGCTCGATACCCCTGATGGCGAGGAGTCGTTGGAGGACAAGGCGTTGCGGCTCGACCGTCTCGCCGCGATCGCGCCGCCGTGGAAGTCTGACAACCTGTCTCGGCTACTCGATGTCGAACCCCCGTCGGAGGCGGAACGGCACACCGCGATGGGTGATGCCTGCTGGGCAATGCGCCTCTATGACAAGATCACCGGCTACGTCGAGCCCGCCTTGGAGGCAGCCGCGTGAGCGACATCGACGAGGCTGCCCTCGAAGCGAGCCTGCAGCGTGCCCTCGACGAGCCGATGCCGACCGAGTTGAAGAAGACGATCGCCGCCCTCATCGAGCCGCACACGATGGACATGTACCTCAAGCATGGTGACGTGATGACCTGTATTCGGGTCGCATTTCCCGTGATTCGTGACTGGCTCGCCGAGCAGGACAAGCCGAAGCCGGTGACCGAGTGACCGCCGAGGAGATCCGCGCCAAAGCGATCGAGCGTATCGCCCACGCGGAATGGGTGGAGCATCACCGGTACGAGATCGCATCGGGTAACCGGGCATGGGAGACAGAACGGGAAGCCTTCCGGGACACCTACCGATGGTGGGCTGCCAGGATGGTCGACGCGCTCGGCGACATGTTCCCTACCGCGGTGGAACACCGGGCGGCCTACGCGGTTTTGGATACCAGCGATCAGGGCATGGTGCAGCGTTACCTCACCGACTGGCACGAGGTGACCGGGTGACCGTCGATGAACTCCTCGCTCTCACCGCCGGCGACCTCGAACTGTTCTACGAGGCCACCCGCCGCAGGTACATGGGTGGGGACAGCGAATACGACAGCCTGCCTGCCCATGTGCGTGGCCTCGCGGAACCTGATGGTGGCCTGCTCGCCATCATCCAGCTCGCCCACCACCGCACCCGCGAACTCGAACGGGTGCGTGAACAGATGCAGCAGGATTACACGGCCATCTCAGCGAAACAGCAACGCGACGCCGAACGCATCCACGCCCTGGAGGCCACTCTGCAAAAGGGGGAGTGGGTGTTCGCAGCCGCCGATGTGGCAGCAGCGAAGCCGACGGGTAGCGGTGTTGACCGGACGATCGTCGCGCCGGGTGCGCTCGCCAAGATGCTCGCCGACACCGACACAGACCCGCCCCCGAAGCTCCGGGAAGCCATCGCGCGCGCCCGCCAACGCAGGGAGAACCCCAATGGGTGAAACCACCGAGATCGACCAGCTCGCAGAACTTCTCCAAGAGGACTGGGGCGATTTCCTCGACTGTGCTGGCACCGACGAAGACATCGACGGCTTCACGTTCGTCACCGACGAGGTGCTGGAGAAGAGGAGCTGGCACACCGTCGAACGCGTCATCGTCCGGGGACCGTCCGGGCAGCACTACGCATTCATCTGGTGGAACCCGCTCACCGAAATTCAGGAACCTGTACCGCCGACGACCGCTAGCCGCCCGCTCGTGACCCCAGTCCGAGCCGTCGAAGAAACCAAGACGATCACCGTCACCCGCTGGGTGACCGAGGAGAACCATGGCTGACCGCTGTGAACAAGAGCTGTGCCGCAACTGGACTGGGTCCGGCTGCATCTGCGAAGTGATGGACATCGACCCCGACGTCGTCAACGAGGAGCACCCATGGTGAGCCTTTGGTGGTCGTTCGCGCTGACGACGATCGGTGTGACCGGTCTGTTCCTCGTCTTCGGGCGCCCGAACTCGCTGATCGGCCCCGTGATCGGTCTGTCGGTGCAGGCCCTGTGGACCGCGTACGCGGTCGCGACCGGCCAATGGTGGTTTCTGTTGTCGGCGTTCACGTACGGCGCCGCCAACATCTACGGCCTGTCGAAGCGGCGGAAGACGGACACCGAGTGAGCCACAGCCTCAACGGCCGCGAATCCCACGAGGAGCCAGCATGACCCGCCGACTGATCCGTACCGTCGCCCAAGCCGACGCCTCACCGCAAGGTTCTGTGGCCGACGACGGGTGGGGCCACCAATACATTCGCCGCGGCGACGCCTGGGTACGCGAGATCTGGATCGAAAGCGCTGAACTCCTCGCTGACGGCCCCGTAGAAACCGAGGACCCCGAATGAGCGTCGTAACGTCCCGTACCCGCACCGTCACCCACCACGAATGGTTGGTGCCCGTCCCCGCCGCGGCAGGCGACTTCCTCGAAGCCGTCGACTTCGCGATGCGCCGGTACCGCGAAACCTTCGGCGCCGGAACCCTTCACGACGACTGGGCGCACATCAGCCACGACGACGAAAACGTCATCATCGGATTCACGACCGAGGAACGAGCATGAACACCCGAACCCGAACCGCTGCAACGGTTCTCGCCCTGTCCCTGTTCGCCGGCGTCGGCGGCACTGCGTGTTCGAAACCGCAGCGTTGGTGTGAGCTGGACCAGGGCGACGTCCTCGTCTCGGACTCGTACTGCGAACAGCAGGTCGCCGGGTACGAGTGGGAGCCCGACCACGACAAACCCAAGCACAAGAAGAAGCCGGTCAAGGCGAAGCCGAAGGCCAAGCACTGATGATCAAGTTCTGTGCCACCTGCGGGCACGCGAGCGCCGGCCACCGGTTCCGGCACGATTTCCAGCCCGCCGAATTGGATCGGACATTGCCGGAACCGGGTTTGGAGATCGGACGCCTGGAGGTGTCGTGCCTGCCCCGCGACCACCCCGAGCGGGTTTTGTTCACGGTCAACGTCGAGTACCGCGGCAATGGGTTGTGGGCAGTCACCCACCTCGGGCGCTGCTACGCCGCCGACGGCAGCCGAGACGTCGAGTCGATCCCGAGCGAGCGGCGTGACGAATGGTTGGCCGCGCACCGTTTCCCGTTCGATCAAGCCCTCGCGTTGGCGAAGCAGATCGCACCGTTCGTGCGCAACGGGCGGTGGGGTGTTGCCGAAGCCCTCGCCGAAGGAGACACCGTCACATGACGATTGAAGAGTTCATCCGGGCAAGGCTCGACGAAGACGAACGGATAGCGCGAGAGTCAGACTCGGGTGATGGTCAATGGGGATTCGACGAGCGTTTCGACCATGTCGGCACGAGCGACGAAACCGTGCACAGCCTCCACCACAGCGAGCACATCGCCCGCCACGACCCCGCCCGCGTGCTGCGCGACATTGCCGGGAAACGGAAGATCCTGGCGAAGCTCGCGGACGCGGGCACTCCTGTCTGGTGGTGGCACCTGCACACCAACGACATCCTGACCGCAATGGCCCAACGATGGGCCGACCACCCCGACTATCTGCGGGCTTGGGAAGAACAGGAATAACTCCCGACGTAATTCCCGTTCCGGCTTGACTCGTGGAGCGACAATCGGGAATGTGAATAACCGAATGGGGGCTTAATTGGCCCTAACACCGTATTACTCCGACGAGTACGTGACTCTATTTCACGGCTCATGCCTCGACCATGACGAATGGTTAACCGCCGACGTCCTAATAACCGATCCGCCCTACGGAATGTCCTACACCGGGCGCGGCGGCGGCAAAACCTTGATCGTCGGTGACGACACCACCGAAATCCGCGACAAAGCATTCCAACGTTGGCAAGAACACAACCCCGACAAACCAGCGCTCATGTTCGGCACCTGGCGCGTACCGCGACCACCCACCCCTAAACTCGTGCTCGTTTGGGACAAAACCGACGGGTCCGGCCCCGGCATGGGCGACCTTTCCTGCGCGTTCGGGTCCTCCCACGAGGAAATCTACCTGTGGGGGAAATGGCCTCGCGGCACCCATAAACGCATCGGCAGTGTCCTGCGCACCAACACCTCACCGTCAGCGTTAGCCCGCAAGATCGGGCACCCCACCCCGAAACCGATCGGGCTCATGGAACTGCTCATCGAACGCTCCGTCCCTGGTGCGACGATCGCCGACCCGTTCGCGGGCAGCGGATCAACCCTGGTAGCAGCCCAAAACCTCGGCCGGAAAGCTGTCGGGGTCGAGCTCGACGAACGCTACTGCGAACTCATCGCCAACCGGCTCGACCGAGGCATCCTCGACCAAGCCGCCTAAGCACACTCCGGGCAGAACGCCACCAACGTGTACCCGTGCTGGCATTTCGCCGCCGCGGCAACCGGGAACCCGCGCCCGTTCAAAAACCATGCCGGGTACGTGTCAACGTCAGCGACGGTCACCGGGCGCGCCAACACCTCCGCCGGCGGTTCCGGGATGTCCCGATGGTGCTCGAACCGGGTCTGCGCATCCTCGGGGCTGCCCGCCCACACCGGCACACCACACGGGTCACACACCCCAGCAAACAGTACGGCACTGTCGGTGTGCATCTTCTGAGTGAAAGTGATGGTGCAATTTGTGCTGGTCATTCCCATTTCCTTGCCGCAGTTTCCGATTGACAAATTCGATACATTGTATCGCTACTGTCTAGCGCTACAAAGAAGCGCTACACAATAGCGCTACAATGTAGCGCTACAAGGTAGCGGAATAGTGTTGCGGTGATGAACTCGCGTCCATCACGAACTCGTGTTTGCTTCGGCGATACGATCACAGACGTGACGGAAGAACTGGACCCACTCCGGGAAGCGAGCCAAAATTTTGTTCGCTTGTCGGAACAAACAGAAGAAGCGAGACAGGAAGTATTCCAACAAATCCTTTCCGCATTACGCAACGGTCAACGACCCGTAGATGTCGCAGATGCATCCCCATTCAAAGAGGCCTATGTTCGTCGCCTCGCCAGAGCCAACGGGATCGACCCCGCCAAACCGCGACATCGCCGTAACAACTGACAGTCGCTGACGCCGCGCGGACCCGATACCCGCGCGGCCAAATTTTCGGGTTTGACTCACGCCCGACAATTGCTGTGTGACCCCAGCGGAAATCCTTAACCTGCCCCTCGAAGACAGCGACAGCGGCGCCGACACCATTCGCGGCTACCTCATCGCACTGCTCGACGTCCTGTGGCAGCAAAAGGAAGGGTTCGGCGGGAAGCGCCCGTTCGGCAATTCAGGTTGGCAGTGGGACCTGTACGAAGCTCTCGGCCGCGGCGGTGTCGTGCCGATGACGCTCGACGAATACGGGTTCATCGAGGACATCGACAACCGCAAATGTGACGCGCTGATCGCGTCGGCCATCAACGCTCTCGAAAGTCCTGGCCGTGACTGACCGCGACATCGACGACCTCCTCGAAGAGTGGCACAGCGGCGACGACCCGCGAGAAATTCACGAATACCTCGGACTCCGCCGATCAAGCTGGGAGGCTTGGGTCGACGACCCCGACCGGTTCGCGAACGCAGCCACGATCGACGAATGCGAAGGGCTCCTCCAGGCCCGCCACACCCCGGGCGAACTGCGCATCGACCACGTCTTCGCGATCGGCGAACTCGCTGACCTCGTGCGCGAACGGCTGCACCGCAGCGCCACAGATCGGGTGTGGCTCCTGATCAACCATGACGAGGACGGCGTCGCCGCGTCGGTGACCGTGGAATGCTGCGACACGATCTGTGTGCGCGACCAGGTCTTCCCGTTGCCGAACCGGAACTTCAGCGCTGTTCGTGACTGGCTGACCACGCCTGTGTCACCGCGCGACATCGTGGACGCCATCGACGAACTCGTCGACTGGCAAATGTCCCAGCACGGCCAGCGCAGCGGCTACGACCACAACGTCAACCAGGCCACCTGCCCGCACGCGTGGTGTGACGCCGACTGGCACGGGCTCGCCATCACCCGACGCATGCAGCAGATGCGACGCCGCGGTCTCGTCGACCCCGAATATGTGTACGCCGACGACGATTCCGACGTGTTGTGCCCCGGATCGGAGTTCGCCGGCGAGTTCACGCCACCCGCCATACCGACCGGCTACGGCGACGGTGGCTGGATCGCGCCAGCGTTCGAGTTCCCGCGCACCTACTACGGCGGGTTGCTGCGCCGTCCGAACCTCACGGCACCTTGGGCGATGTGGCAATTGCCTGACGACCCATTCAACCCGAACGAGTGGCTGGCGACAGGGGAACCGCGGTGGTGGCGATGCGACCAGGTGGAATCGCTCAACGGAGTGGACATCACCTGGACCCGTGTACCCGAGGACTGGGGTTTCTCTGACTGGCGCAGAAGGCTCGGGCCACCTCGGTTGACGCTCCGCATCGGTGGCGAACTCGTCGACGTGCGCCCGTCGCCCGAGGGCAGCCAGTACCGGTACGGCATCGACTCCGAAACGGGCCGCCTGCAATGGATCGAAGTACACGCCACCCACCGGCCGTCAGTAGGGGAGTGGCGGGCCCTCGATGCTGAACCTGAACGACGGATCCCGCTGCCCCCGCTCGTCGCTGTCGGCGCCGAGGACGGCTGGCAGAACCTCGGCACCGTAGACGCGACCGCAATCCGATTCACCCCAGGAGACCAAGCAGCATGACTGACAAGCTCATTCGACTCACCGACGAAGATGGCGACCACGTCTACGTTCGCACCAACGCGATCACCGCCATCGGCCCCAGCGGCAACAGCACCCTGTGCACAGCGATCGGCGTCGACGGCCGGACCATCCTGTGCACCGAACCTGTCGCCGCGGTCCTCGACGCCCTCGACGACTGGGTGATCGAGGTCGACGCAGCATGAGCCGCATCTACTTCCACAGCCCGAGCGGCGACGCCGCGGTTTCCGGTCGCGAGCGCGCCCACTTCGGCCTGATCACCCACGAAACCTGCATCGCGCACCTGATCAACACGGTCGGCAGGTTCAACCTGCGCCGTGTCCTGCACCCCGATAGTTGGGCGTACCAGGCTGCCGACGGTGTTGACACCCGCATGCTGTCGCTCGCGCTCGGCTCATTCGGCGACGACAAAGGCGCTTTCGTGCACAACGGGAAACGTGTCGACCACTGGCACCTGCTGCTGAACACGCTCATCCAGCAGTCCGGCGACAGCATGCGCCTGGCCGCTCGCATCCACGCCCAGTGCGAGGTCCACGGGTACGTCGAGGGCCCCGACCGGGCATGGCTCGCAGACCTTATCGCCGGCGCCCGGACCGATGGTGTGTTCCGCCCCGACATGGGCTGGGAGCCGGTGATCGAGCTGCTCCTCACCCGTGACGACGAACCAGTTGTCATGTCCTACAGCGTGTGCGACTCGTTCCCGAACCCCTGGTCGACCACCTGGACCCCGGAACCCGTCGAACGCACAGACGACGAGGACGAAGAGGACGACGACCGCGAAGCCTGGCACGAGCTGTCGCACGCCGAGCAGTGGACGACTGGCCTCGAATGGTTGCGCGACGAAGCCAACGGTCGCCGGCGCCTCCAGCCAGACACCTGGACCGACTTCGGATTCGGCGAAGGACTCACCGCCGTCGACCTCGCCAACAGCCTCACGCAGGCGACCACCGCGTGAGCATCGCCGAAGCCGACCCCACCTACCTCGACCGGTACGGGAGCCGCGGCCTCGTCCAGTTGATCCCTCCGACATTCCTCCCAGCCAGGAGCACCACCATCGCCACCGACCCGTTCGATACCCCGTACGCGCGCGCCATCCTTTTCGGTTTGCAGCGCAAGCACGTCTACCAGGGCACCGTCGACCCCGCCGAGGTGCAGCGCCGTCGTGTGCGTAACCGTGCCGCCCGCAAAGCCCGCAAGATCACCCGCAACAACTGACCTCACGGAGCTCCTCGCATGAACAAGAAGATCCTCGCCGCATCCCTCACCGCGGTCGCTGCCCTCGCCCTGACCGGTTGTTCGACCGACGCCGATGTCGTGTCACAGAACATCTCGAAGGCCGCCGACCAGTTCGAGATCAGCCGCCGCGTGGTGTTCGTCAACGGCATCACCGACAAGTACCTCCTCAGCATCGAGGGCCGCTGCAACATCGCCGACGACGGCAAACAGCTCGAAGTCGTATGCAAGACGGGCCCGGACGTGTACCGCAAGCACTTTCTCGGGCTTTCGGACAATGTCACCTACTTCGTCGAGCAGACCCAGTCCGCGGCGGCGTCCGCTGACCACTACCGGGTGATCTTCAAGCCTGAGGCGATCGTTCCCGACATCGACCGGCCCTAACCCTCCCGAGGAGCAACCATGACCGACGTCGTCAACCACCCCGCGCACTATTCGACGGGCCGCTTCACCTGTGAATGCATCGCGATCACGCGGCATCTGACGTTCTGCGCTGGCAACGCAGTGAAGTACGTGTGGCGGCACCAGGAGAAGAACGGTGTCGAAGACCTGCGGAAGGCTGCCGTCTACCTGCGCTGGGCTGACGAGGACCGGCGGGTGTCAGTCCACGCTGGGGATGAGTGGATGGTCAACCAGCTCGTCGAGTACCACGTGACCGGCCCGCTGCGTGAACTTCCTAACGCGCCCGAGGTCTATCAGGCGTTGAAGCTGATCGCGGTGGACGACGACTACGTGGGTGCGTTGCTGCTTGTGGAGCAGGCCATCGCTGAGTTCGACCAGGATCAGCCGGTCGTCGAATCCCTCACGGATGCGTGACACTTTTGCCCAGTAAACAGCAGTTGCGTGCTGAGATCGCCGAGTGGCAGGCCGCGTACGGTCGTCTCGCCCGCGAGTATGTCGACGCCGCCGAACGGGTGGTGTTGCCCGCCGACCAGGCTGACCCTGCGCCGAAGCTGGCCGAGGCCGCGACGAAACCGCGCGCCTGCGAGATGGGCTGGGTGACCGCCAAATACAGCGGCCCCGAAACGTTCCTGATCAACCAGCCCACCGCATCCGACGACGGTCTGCGTGAAGCCGCGTGCGGATGCCGGGTGCCTGAGCACATGCTCTACGTCAACGGGCGCGCCGAGTGTGTCGACTGCCAGCCGAAGTGTTCAGGAAATTCGGGGATTCCGTGCGGTACGGAAACCAGCAATTTCCCGAACATCGAGAAGGCGTCGTGATCTACGAGAGCTGGATGGCGTCCCTCGAAGAAGGCAAACAGAAATATGTGGACGCTCAACGCTACAACGCGGAGACCCTCGAAGCCGCTGATGCCGCGTTCGCTGCCCTTCCACTCGCTGGGATGACCCGCGAATGCCCGAAGTGTCGGTTCGGGATGCTCACCTACCGGTACACCACCTGCTATTGGCCGTTCGGGGCATGGCGCACACGCAACCCTCTGGCACAGCACCTACTGATGGTGGTGCCGTCACGCGAGTTGATCGTCCGCAACTGTCCGCAGTGCGGTGCGAACACGTTCGAGCGGCCCGCCGACAGCGTCGATGACTACGAGGAGACAGCGTGACCGCGATGACTGATTGGCAACCTGGCCGCTGGTACCGGATCAACCAGCCTGACGGGCGGCTGTGGTGCGAGACAAGCGACCGCGACGAGATCCAGCGCGAACACGAGAAGACCGGTTGGCCGATCTACCGGTTCTGGCAGCGCACCGACAGCGAATGGCGGCCCGAATGAGCATCGCAAGGCACTGTGATCGCGACGGATGCGACTCCTGGAAACGGATCGACCCCGAACTGATGGTGTGGGGCGGCCCGAGGTGGATCACCGTCGACCTCGGCGACGACGACCTGCGCCACTTCGACACCCTCGACTGCCTCACGCATTGGGCGGCAGCACACAGCATTCCCACCGAAACCTACGGAGCCTGACCATGGGACTGTTCACCCGCAACACCACCACCGCCGACCTCGCGATCGAAATCCACGCCGCGGCACGCACCGTCACCCTCGTCAAAGGCAACGGGCCCGCGGTCGCCCGCGACTATGTGCAGACCGCCGGCGGTGTCGACCTGGCGAAGAAGTTCGACAAGGCCGGAATCAGCCTGTCGAAAGCCGGTTTGGACGGGATCCGCGCCGAGGGCGTGATGATCCTCGACCACTCCGGCAGCATGCACTCGGGCTACCAGTCGGGCATGGTCCAAACCCTCGTCGACCGGGCGCTCGCATTCGCACTGCAGATCGACGTCGACGGCCGCATTCCCGTCATCCCGTTCGACTCGAAGGTGTGGCCGACCGTCGAGGTAGACCTGAACAACTTCCGGGACGTCGTGAACCGCAGCATCTTCCGCCCGCAGCAGATGGGCGCAACCTACCTCGCCCGCGCCCTGCAGGTCGTGCTCGACATGGCGAAGACCACGACCGCCCCGATCTACCTGATGATCGTCACCGACGACGACCCGTCCGACCGCGACCAGGTGACGCAACTCCTGCAGGAATTGAAGCGGTACCCGGTGTTCGTCAAAGTCCTCAGCCTGGTGAAGGCGCCGTACTGGAGCAAGATGGACAAGCTCGTCGTGCCCAGCCTGATCGACAACCTCGACGCCAAACAAGTCCTCAACCCCGCCAGCGTCACCGATCTCGCGTTCGCCGACATCATGGTCGACGAATGGAAGACCTGGGTGCACAACGCCAACGCCGCCGGCATCCTCGTGTGAAGCGGCTCCTCGTCACCGGTTCCCGGAACTGGACTAACCGGCCCATCATCTACGAATCGCTCCGGCTCGCATGGCGGCACCTGCAACGCGACGAACCGAACGATGTGCCGATCACTCTCGTCCATGGTGCGGCGCAAGGTGCCGATACGATCGCCGCCGAAATGTGGGCTAACAGGAGCGTTTGGTATGGCCGACGACCTCCTGTTGAACCGCACCCGGCCGACTGGGACCACTGCGATCCGACCTGTCGGCACGCACCGCGGTACCGACGCGACGGCACCCGGTACTGTTCGGCCGCCGGACCGCGCCGCAACCTGGAAATGATCGCCGCTGGCGCCGACCTGTGCCTGGCCTTCCCGCTCGGCCGTTCGATCGGCACCCAGCACTGCATCAGACACGCCCGCGCCGCCGGAATCCCCGTCTGGGAATGGGGACTCGGCGGCCGAGCGAGTTAGCGTGCACACGGGCTGAGTGTCATAGGCGCACCGTATCTTCGCAGCATGGAAATTCTCGGTTCGGCGATCCTCTTGATCGGATCCCCAATCGCAATCGTGTCGGGCCTCATCGCGCTGGTTGCGCTGTACCTGAAATTCACGGACGAGCCGCGTCCTGGATGGTTCTTCCTTGTCGACAACGGACGCCACGAAGTGATCAACGGCAAGCGCACTGCGACGGTCGGGATGCGGATCATCGGGGGAGCCACCGTCTACGAGCCCAAAGTTCGCGTATGGGGGCCGGCCGCGGTGACATTCGAAACTGAGCACACAGCCCCGAAGCTGACGTGCGAGAGTGACCCCATGGAAGTCACTGTCAAGTACCTGTCAGGGGAAGTGCCGTGGGTCGGGATCACTTGGGACCGGCCGTTGCGTGGTGGAGGCCGTATCCAACGAGCAACACGTGTGCAGGTTGAAACCCATGAGTATCAGCGATGGGAGTGGCATCGGGTCCGGAACTGGTTTCGAATCGGTGCGCCGAGCGGCAGCTGGAAGTCGTTGCCTGTCAACAGCAAACGGGGTTCGTTCCTTGTTGAGCAGTCGAGCCGTGACCGTCAAACGATCGACGGTAATTCGGTAGAACCGCTTTCGATTTGGGGAAGCACCGGGATTTGACTCTCCAAGAGCTGGACATGCAACGAACGACCCCCGGAGCCGCCTCTCGGGCTCCGGGGGTCGCGCTCACCCCAATCTTCGTGTGACGGAAGAACCGGGGGAGAACCTGGGTGTCAGGTCACTGGTTCCGGCGGTCGAGGGCGGTGAACCCACCCGAACGGCGCGGGGACGACCAGCCACCACCGCCGAACCTGGCCGCTGACACCTCAGCGTCGGCACTGGATCCGCCGGACACGTCCGCGGAGTCGCCCGCATTGCCGTCGGGGCCAGCGTGATTGAGGTTGTGCATTAGGTCATCTCCTTCATTGGTGGGGGTGACGCTTCGGGGAGCGCGTACGACTGGGCGTACGTGCATTCAGGGGCGACGAGGTTCACGTCCGCGATACAGACGAGCCGGTCGGGGACTTCGTCGCTGAAATGGGCAAGTGACGGGGCGAAAACGGCTTCGGCCATGTATCTCCGAACCACGTTGATCAGCCGTTGAATCGGGTCGTCGGTGTGCTCTGAATAGGTGACGAATTTGACCAGGGTGTATCCGTACCGGGCCGCGAGGGCCTTGATCGCGGCCCTGTCCCATTCCTCGGTCCGGCCGGAAACATCGGATCGCAAATACCCGATCGCGGACGGTTTCATTCGACTGGCTCTAGCGTGTCGATCACCGGTTCTAGCGTGTCGATCCCGGCCTTGGTGGGCCACCACCGGTCATGGCGTTGGGTTTGGCGCCGACGCAGCATCCCCTTGGCGTGAAGCCGCTCCAAGTACTGTCCGGTGTGAAATATGTTGTGCTGCAGCGTGTTTGCCAGGTCCTCGGTGGTGCACCCGGTGACGGGTTTGTCCCACAATGTCACCGCGGCAAGGAAAAGCCGTTCGCACTTGGTCAGGGCCGCCTGTTCGGTGGTCATGACGTCGCTCCGACCTTTTCGGCACGCTCATCCAAAACCATCCGGTTCAACTCCACCAGGGTGGTGCGTGCACGGCGCCGGCACCGGCAGGTGTCGACCCCGCATTCCAAATGGACCTGCATCGCCCGGTGGGCTTGCTGCGCGGTGAGCGGGCCGGGGTCGCGGTTGCACATCAGCAGCGAATCCGATTGAAATAACGTGCGACTGGTCAGCATTGGACCACCTAGAGTGAGAGATGCCAGAAAGTTGGTAGCGGCCAACACCGGCGATTCAACGATCGAACCGGGATCGGCCGCACAACCAACCTTGCTGCGCCGCAACAATCCTCGGAAGACCACGCAAGTACACGATCACCCACACCCGGTACACGCCCGGTACACGCAGGTACACAACCCCTTACGACGAAGCCCAGGAGTCGACTATGAATGCATGGACCGGCGCCGACGCAGCCGACCTCCGCACTGCGCTCGACCTGTCGTACGACCGCTTCGCCGTCCGCGCCAACATCCACATCAACACCATCAAAAAATGGTGCAAACGCGGAACCACTATCACCCTCACCATCGAACACAGCCACCAACTCGACAAGGTCCTCGCCGCGGCAACACCCGCACAGCGAACCCTGTTCACCACCCTGCAGACCCGGCGCGCTCTCGCACCCACCACAGCCGACCCCGACCCAGGCGTGTGGACATCCACGTGCGAGGACGTCACCGACGACCTCGCACGGAAGGACCTCCTCGTGGATCGCCGCGAAGCCGCAACAACCCTGTTCGGAGTTGTCGTCGGCACCTACCTGCTCGAACCGCTGGAACACTGGTTGCTGCGCCAACAAAACCGTCACGACGCGGCACCGATGATCGTCGGTACAGGGATGCAGGAACTCGACGAGCTCGAACAAGCGGCCCGCCTGTTCCGAGAGTGGGACGACAAGTTCGGCGGCGGGTTGCGTCGCAAAGCCGTCGTCGGACAGCTGTCGGAAGTGAACGACATGATCGCCGCCACAACCAACTCCGCGACCAAGCAACGCCTCGGGCATATCCGCGCCCTACTCGCCGAGACCGCGGCCACCATGTCATGGGACAGCGGCGAGCAGCACACCGCGCAGGGCTACTACATGCTGTCGATCCGGTCAGCACGCGAAGCCGACGACCCGGCACTATTCGCGAACGGGCTCGCCGGCCTGGCCCGCCAAATGCTGACCCTCGAACCCGTCGGTGACGGTGTTGACCGGATCGCCTACCAACACGCTCGCGCCAGCGACGCCCTCGAACTCGTACGATTGGCTCAGGAAACAGTCGGCGCGTTCGTTACCCCGACCATTCGTGCGCTGCTATGCACACGTGAAGCATGGGCATATGCCAGGCTCGGTCGCCCCTCAGCGTTCTACCGGGCTGCAGGCCGGGCCCGCACCGAATTCGCCAACTCTGGTGGCGACGACCCCTATTGGGTGCACTACTTCGACGCCGCCGAACTCTCCGGGACCCTCGGAGGGCGGTTGCTCGAACTCGCCCGCACGGAGTCCAGGTTCGCCGAGGAGGCAGCCGAAGCGATCGGGTCCGCGATCTCGTTGCGGCGCCCGGACCGGTGGCGGTCCTCAGCGTTGGATCGGCTGGGGATCGCCGAGGCGCGTCTCATCCAGGGCGAGTACGCGGAAGCGCGCCGCCTGGGCGAGGTGGCGTTGGCCGATGTCAGCCGGACCGGTTCGCACAGGGTTCAGGCCAAGCTCGCTGAGGTGCACACGCGGACAGCCGATTGCGGTACCAGTCGACCGGTGACCGAGTTGCGGGACATGCTGCATCCGCTGATCCTGTCCCCGGCATGATGGACACCATGAGGATCAGCGTTACCGGGCACATGAACATCACTGTCGACACCGTGCCACTCGTGAGGGCGGCGATTACCGAGCTGCTCGGCAACCCGTCCGATCTTGTTGGGGTGTCCTGCATCGCCCGCGGCGCTGACAGTGTGTTCGCGCAGGCGGTTCTCGATGTCGGTGGCCGGCTGGAAGTTGTGTTGCCGTCACGGGATTACCGGGAAGCGAAGGTGAAACCTGACCATCTGGTGCAGTTCGATGCGTTGGTCGGGCGGGCGTCGGTGGTGCGGGTGATGGACTTCGACACTGCGGGCCGTGAAGCCTATGAGGCGGCGAACGACGCGCTCACCGTCGGTGTGGACAGGATGGTCGCGGTATGGGACGGGCAAGACGGCCAGCGTGCCGGTACTGGCACCGTGGTTGCCTTGGCGCGGGAGCGGGGTGTCCCGGTGGATGTGGTGTGGCCGACAGGGGCGGCGCGCGACTAGCGGGCGCGTCGTTCGTCGAATACCTGGTGGTCGCACACGGCGGTGACGGGTGGCCACATGATCACGGTGTTGCACCGCCTGCAGGCGTAGGTGCGGTGGTAGCCGTCGACCGCGAGGCAGGCTTGTGTGCCGACGAGTACCCGCCTAGGGCTGAGCGAATGCCCGTTAGGGCAGGTGACGGGGGAGGGATGCGCCCATCCGCCGCGCACCGCGTAGAGGCGGTCCGGGTTGAGACCGGTTGTCGACCCGAGACTCCAGAGGATCGAACGCACATTCGAAATTGTACCGTTCAGTATGGCAGGTTGCCCAGGTAGCGGTCGAGGTCGGTCGGCGGCGGATTCCGGGCACGGTCCAGCATCGTCCGCATCCGCCCCAACACCGCAACCGACGACTCGCCCGGTCGGAACTCCACGTGCGGCATCCGCAGGATTTCCAACGCGGACCGCACATCATGCAAGCCCGGTGGCTCCGACATCTCGGCGACGAGCTGCCGATGCAACTGCTCGGCTGTGAACGCGGTGTCCGGTTCGATCATGTCGATCACCGCGGCCATGATGGTCGCCTCGTCCGCTGAGATCGGGTCGTCGTCCACAGGTCGAAGTCTAAATGGCCGATCCCGGATCAGTCCGAAATGTCGGGAACCCTCAGCCCTTCGCCCGCGTCCAACCAGGCATGGACCCCGAACTGCGCGCCGCACTCATCGAGTCCGGCCACAACCCCGACGACCCCGCCATCCTGCAACGCCTCGCCGACGTCGACCGCGGCCTAGCGATCCTCCGCAAACACTGGCACCACTTCGACCGCCGAACCCCGTAGAATCGGCTCCGCCAACCAAACAGCTACGAGCAAGCAGCCGAATGCGCGGCCGATTACCCAATCACGAACGCCCCCACTCTGTTTGGAGTGGGGGCGTTCGTCGTACCAGGGCTATTCGGCGGGAACCATGAACGTCGTCCTCGCCGGCCACGGGTACGTACCCGGTGTTTCTTCGACGGCCTGGATCAACACCCGCTCCGGATCGCCCATGTACTCGACTTCCAAAACCTGAAACACCGTCTCACCATTCGCGTGTAGTCGCACATGCGCACCAACCTCGAAACTCATTGCCTCAGATTAGCTGGACCAGCCGACATATCCCTCGCACCTGCGCTAACTGTCGAACTGGTCCAAACTCGACGTCAACGTCCCACCCGCATCCGAGACCGTGCACGAGAACCTCATCACCGCCATATCCATCCCCGCCCGACCCTTACCCTGCGCAGTCCCAGCAACCAACCACCCCGTCGCCGTCTTCACCGGGTCGGCAACAATATTCACCGGCCGCTGATCAGCAATGTACTCATCCTCGACCCGCCCCCGGCACAACTCTAACGCGTACGGCCCATCGAGCTGCCGATACGAATCGAAAGTCGGCTCCACGAAACCCGGCTGGCAGGTGCGTCCCGTGTTCCACGCGACCGTCGACATGCCCGCTGCGCTGAGCCCGGTCTGCGCCGCGCCGAGCTGACCGACAGCGATCTTCCCGACACCCAACCGGTTCGCTGGCTTGGTGGGGTCGTAGTCGATCGCACAGTCGATCATCACGTGGTACCCACCGTTGGGGCGGGTCGCGATGAAGTTGTCCGCGATCTGTTTGAACGCTGGCCCGATCGCGACAGTGTCATCGGTGGTGACGAGCATCGTCAGCTTCTTGCCGTCTTCGCGGAGCTCGTACGTTGCCGGCGTCACAGGTGCTGGCGCGGGCACGGGGGTTGAGGTGCGGGTCGTCGTCGTAACGACCGGGGGCGTAGTTGCGGCGGCCTTGCTGGTCTCGGTGTTCGTGCTGCCGCCGCACCCGGCGAGCGTCACCGCGCCGACGGTGAGACTGATGGTCGCGGCGAGCTTTGTCAGGCCGTTCACTGGTTCCCCTTGGGATTGCTGCGCATGGAAACGCTATCGGCAGCCGATGGCGCAGTGTTAGCTTCGGCCCAAACGCGGAGGGTCCCGAAGTCATTGTCGGTCAACCCGATTGCCGGGTGGACGTGGTGCAGCAGGGCGGCGCCATCGTGGTAATGCTCGGTGAACCGGCGGTCTCGGTTGGTGATGTCGTCGTCGACCCACGCGAATGGGCGACTCGCGGCGTGCTGGATCAGCTCGGCGGTTTTCCAGAACGTCCCATCCGGGCCGAACCGACCTGGCGACTTCCACTCGACGACGGGCAGCTCTGGCAGGCCGATCAACGGACTGATCATCGTGTTCGCTTCGTGCTCCCACGTCGTCGCCCAGACCAGGTCGAACACATCGACCAAGCCGAGCAGCGCGGGCCCGTGCTCCGGGTTCAACCACACCCGCAACGGTTTCACCCTCGCCGGCGGGGTATTCGGGTGCCGTTCCAGCCACGCCGCGGGCGTCAGCCGATGGGTTTCGTACCCGACGGGCCGCTTCTCCGGCTTTGCCGCGTACGGGTTGAGTACCCCATCGACATCGAGGTACAGCAACGGTTTCGACATCACGCAGCCCTCCTTGCGAGCATCCGCGCCTTCCGCTGAGCATCGGTCGGTTCCGCCCAGCCGTGCCAGTTCACGCCCGGCGCCCACCGCTGCAAGTGCTCGCTACGGTCAACACCGCAAAAGCAGCAACCGTTCGGGGACGGCAGGCTCTTCTCACTCGCCACGACAGGTCACCTCGGCACGGTCGATCAGGTCTTGGTCGTCGACGCAGTAGGCGGTGCGCGGGTTGTCTGCGTGGACGAGGACCAAGCGGCGGGCGCGGGTGATCATCTCAGGGCTGATGATGTCCTTCGTCACGGCGGACAGTGCAGGCGCGACGTGGCTGAATAGGACATGACCGTCGGTGATGTCGTACGGCCACACCATCGCCAAACAGTCAGTGAACGTGCCACCGTCGGTGTAGGTGCCGGTGATCTCCCAGATCGAGCCGGGCTCAGCCGTCAGCCACGGCATCCGCGCGGCGATCTCCAGATTGATTGGGTCAGGCATTGTCGGACTCCTCGGTGGGGTTGAGCAGGACGGTGACGGGGTAGGCCATCGTGTGGCTGTCACGGTCGTCGCGGTCGGTGCCCGTCTCCCACCAACCGGCCGGGCGGCCCTTGTCGAGCTCGTCGGCGAGGTTGTCCATGTCGCGGGTGTAGACGCGCCCACGGTCGTCCCGGATCACGGCGGCCAGGTCGTTGCGCCCGTCCATGTTGGCGTCGAGCAGGGCCTGTGCAGGCTGGAGCACGTCGAGCTCGTCGGCGGTCTCGATCTTGCGGGTTGGTGGACGCCAGCCAGCAGCCAGGACGAGATCGACCACGCCCCGAAAGAACGGCGCCAGGAACGTCTGCCCGTGGCCGCGCTGCGAAACCGCATCGAGAACCTCGGTCAGGGCGTCGCGTTCACTCATCGGACCCACCCGCCTTGCCGTCAAGGATGGCGAGCACAGCGCGGCCGTCAGCGACCAGCTGCCCCACGAGCGGGTTGATGTCCCCGGGCTGGTTCGCCCACTGGGCAGCAAGGGCGCGGATGGCGTCGAGGGTGGCCCGCATTTCGGCGGTCGGGTCGTAGCGGTCTTCCTCGGCCTCGAAATCACCGAGCTCGACCTTGGACGCGCACTGCCAGCACAGGCCAGTGTCGAGATCGGCGTACGCGTCCTCGATGGCCTCCTCCCTGGATTGCCCAGTATTGGGGATTCTGACGGTGGTGCTCGCGGAGGCGAGGAAGGTGATGCGGTGCGGTTCACTCATCGTTGTCTCGATTCTCTTGCGGTTGAGGATGTTTCGGCTTGCGCTCGTAGGTCTTGCCGGACGGGATCGGTTGCGCGGCCGACGATTTGCGGAGCTCATGCCGGTGCCGCCACGCAGCGAGGTCGGGGCGCTCGGCGGGCTTGTCAGGTGTCGTCATGACCGACTCCAGCCCGCTTCCTCCAGGATTCGGATCGTCAATTCCGACAGAGCGAGAACCTTCATGCCGTCATCGGCCACGAGCGACATTGGCTGTTCGGCGATCTGCTTTCGCCACAAGCGGGCGATTTCGACCGTCACGTCAACACGCGACTTCAGAGCCGCCGTCAGGTCCAACTGCTCACTCATCGACGTCAGCCTCGGGTTTCCTGTTCCACCACGGGAACCAGCCAGACCGCTCGTGCAGGTCGCACCCCCGGATGCCCCAGTCGCACAGGGCTTCGCGCGGGTGAGCGAGCCAGAACCGCACGGTGGTCATGCCGCACCACCGAACGGGATTTTGGTGATGCTGAAAACCACGACCCAGTCCTTGCGCGGAGTGCGGGCATACAACGCGCTCACGTCCGGGTCGAAACGGCCTGGGCGATGGAACTGCAGCGTCGGGTGTCGGTCGTGAACCCATTCCCGTGCAGCGGCTTTCGTCGCAGTCACAAGGACCGGGTTGTCACGGCAGCTACGCAGGTCGGTCACCAACCACACGTGCTTCACTGTTCGGCCTCCCAAACATCGGAGTCGATCGGCCGCCACTCGATGTCGGCGACCTCGGCACGCCAGTCCTGTGGTCGGCCACGCTTCGCGGCGTGCCTGTTCGCGTCCTCGACCGACCGACGGGCACTCTGCTCGTTCGGCGAAGCAACCTCGACCAGGACGTTGTAGGCGTCCGTGCCGAGAACCCGGTAGATACGGGGCATTTCAAACTTCCGTTCGTGTGATGGTTTGGGTGCAAGACGGACCGGGGTTCCAGGAGTGGAAACGGCCGTTGTCGACGTTGAAGCCGAACCGGTCACCTTGGTCAGAACGCCGACCGTGGTGACTCGACGCTCCCCGGTCATCGGGTGCGCAGGGTTGAACACGCGGGTGATGCGCACCTTGTCGCCGGCGTGGAGGTCGGTGTGGTCGACATTCATGGTGCGCACCTTCCAGCGGGGGACCGGGGCTAGTAGCGGGCGGCGTGGGCCAGGATCGACGCGAGGTGCTCGGCCATCACGTGCTGCAGAGCGCCGAACGTGGATTCGAGGTGTTCGGGCATGAACCCGCGCACGGTCGCACCGCACATGCAGTCGACGACGACCTCGTTCGTGCCAGGCTCGTCGAACGGTGACACCTGGGTCACCGTCTCGATCACGTGCTCACGCAACAGGGCCACGGTCGCTGCGCGGTGTGCGGCGACGACCTCGTGTGCTTCGGGCCGGGTGTCAGCGTTGGGGTACGCGCGCCGGAACGCCGCCTCGGCGTCGTCGTGACGGTCCCACGCAGACCGCCACTCCCTGTCGTGCCAGGTGTTCCACCGCTCCTCCCGGTCGGCATGGCAGTCCATGGGTTCGGATTCGCGGGCTTCGTCGACGGTGCCGCAGGCGTCGAGCAGGTCCAGTGCCGCGGCGAGCTGGTGACGGGAGGCGGTGGTGATCGTGGTGGTCATGGTGTGGGCCTTTCAACGGGTGGGGTGGGGGACGTTGAGCTGGGTGCGGATCTGGTGCTGGTACCAGCGGATGGCGTCCCAACGGATCGCGATCATGTCGGCCACCGTCGGCTCGGACGGGCGGACAGTGCGGGCGGGGGTGATGATGCGGCCGAACACGCCTCGGCGCTCGGGGACGGTGGTCGGCGTCCCGGTGTAGTCGTCGCCGCGGGTGCGGGCAACGGCCTGCAGGTGTTTGATCTCGGCGAAGGTTGCGTGCATGTCGTCACGCATCTGGTCGACGGTCATCGTGTTGCCCTTCCGGGGTGGGTGTGTTGGCGGGGTCGGTGGGGGAGCGTCGGTGATCCCTTGCCGCACACCGTTGTGCGGTGACCCCGCCAACAGGTTCTAGGTCGCGACGAGGTGGGCGGTGCGCTGGTAGGCGGCGAGACCGTCGCGGATGACCGGCTCGGTGGGGTTGTAGGCCAGCACCTGGCGGGGACGACCGGTTACGACCTTCCAGACCTGCACGGGCTCGCGGCCGTGGGCGGCGAGGTAGGCGGCCTTGACCTTCTTGCCTGCGTGGCTGGCGTAGCGGCGGACCAGGTCGGCGTCGGCGCCGAGGTCGGCGAGTACCTGGGAGATGGTGACGAGCCCGCGGGCGCGCAGGGCGCGGTTCAGGAAGGTGTCCAGGGCGGCGCCGATGCGGGTGCGGATGATGCGGGCCGCAGCGATACGGGCGGCGCGGCTGCGGGTGTAGAGGGTGGCGGTGGGGTTCATGGGGTGCCTTCCTGGTCACTGCGGTGTGACACCAACGGTACCGGCAGAGTGCAATGCATGCAACCCCTGGTTTATGTCATTAAACCGTTACCAAACCACCTGCAGTCCCATCGCGACCTCACAAATAGCCAGGTAGAAGCCCTATTGCGAGGTCCGCGCTCCAGGCAACTCCGCTTCAAAGCCTTCGAATAGTCACCGTCACGGCGAAATCCGTTCAACGAAACAGTGCAATACATGCGACACACGCGGTACATTCATTGCACCGAACACCACCGGCTGCCACCGGACCAACGAAAGGGAGACGAGATGACCACCACGGACCCCCGCCCCACCTGCGGACACGAAGACTGCGACGCCTGGCTCGCCGGCGATGGCACCTACACCACCTACTGCCTGCTCACCGCGGGCCCGCTGGAGGTGGCCGCATGAGCACCACCGCCGCGATCGCCCACCTCATCGGCGCCAACGCCCGCGACTTCACCGGGATCGCCTCCACCACCACCGCTTTCGTCGACGAGTGCGACGAGTGCAACCACACCGCCCTGGTCCACATCGAAGCCGAACACACCCACCGCCGCGGCAACTGGACCGAAACCCTCGCCTACTGCCTCGACCACGCCGCCGAAGCGATCTGGGCGCTCGACATGGCCGACGCAGCCTCGATCACCGTCACCGTCCCCGCGATGCTCCTCACCCCCACCGCCCTCGCGGCCTAACCGGAAGGACCGACCGATGCTCACAGAAAACCAGGCCCGCGAAGCCCTCGGCCTCCCCGAGAAGGATCCCCGCATCGACTTCCAGATCGACTGGGATGGAAGCGAATTCAAAGGCTCCGACTGCGGCTACATCACCCACGGACCCGCCACAGCCGCCGTGTTCATCGACTGGACCCGGCCCGGCTACGACCCCGACACAGACCGGCCGAACTCGCTGACCTTGGACGAGGGCGAGTACTGCTGGGAGCACGCAATTGCCGAGATCGCCGAAGCGCTCAACGAAACGGCGCCGTTCGCCCACGACGACGACGTGTTCATCAGGGTCGTGGTCAACGGCTGGTACCTCCGCTACGCCATCCCGGCCCAGGTCGCGGCATGAACCGGGTCGACGAGCGGGGCGAAACCCTCTACGGGGGCCCCCCACCCCGAGACACCGACCGGGGCCAGGTGGAAGGCCACTCCCCGAACCGCCACCACCCCCAGCATAATAGGGGGAACCCCAACA